>JALGTJ010000022.1 GCA_029821415.1 Candidatus Zipacnadia bacterium | reverse complement strand
GTATGCGGATGGACATCCACCACCTGCCACGCTCGCATCTCATCGCCGGTGATAGCCCGCAGATTTTCCAGCCCCGGTGGAAGCTTCAACCCAATTGCGCGCTTCCACGCATCCGCGATATACGTATTGGTGAAGCGCAGGCTTAACTGACCCTCGGAGGCTTGCGAAAAGTCCACACCGATATGGTTCTTAGGATGGATTGTGCTCTTGGAATATGGAAAGAGGATCTCCCAGCCTGTAGGGTATCCCCCAGGCTGCACCTGCTCAAATCCCGGATTCTCCAAAGTCAGCCCCGCACTGCGGAAGTCAGCTCCCCCTGGATGGTCGCAGCACACCTCGAGCATGATACTCACCTGCTCAAAGCCCTTCGTGTTAAAGGTCAATGAGTAGCTGCTCCATACCTCGCGCATCTTCTCCAGATTAATCTCCGACTCCGCGTTGTCCACGGTCAGCATCCAGCCCTCGAGATTGCGTTCAAAGGTACCATTGCGAATGAGGTTAGACCCTCACCATTGCGAATGAGGTTAGACCCTCCTACTGGGGGCTCGACAGCAGAGATTCCCGGGCTCTCTATCCCCACCCACATAGCTACGGCGAACAACACCAGCAATACAAGGCGCCGGTCAGACATCTTTCACTCAACCTCGTTTAACCAATATTTGCCATGTTTCTATTTGTTCGGGACTGTTACAAGCTTATCCTTGGCAGCATAACAGCAAGGCAGGAAGAAGTCAAAGGTAACGCCTTTTTGCGAAATCGGGTGCGGCTACTACTTTGACCTGTATAAGCAAGTATGGCTACAGGTCCAGAGAACAGCCCCCCACTTCTAACCTTGATGATTGCAGGACGAAGGAACTGCTCTCGGCGGTCACGAACCTTGTGACAGACAGCGATTCGCTCAACGGAGATTCACATAAGGCAAGGTGAGAGAAGTGTATTTATGCAGATTTGCGGTCATGCTAACAACCTTAGCGCTACTGGCGCTCGGCCGGCCAGCTCTGGGGCTGCCGATCCACCAGCCGCCCGCAGGAGTAGTGCAGGTCGTTGATGCCCTGGATTGGTTCAACAGCATAGTCCAACTGAAAGACGGCACTTTGCTGGCCGCCCGTAGCGATGGGCGGGGACAGACCTCAACCGACGGTGGTCGGACCTGGAGCGACCCCGAGCCTCTGGGGCCCCCTGATCTGCGGGGAACAAGCACTTTACTACGGCTGCGGTCCGGTGCGCTGGCCCTGGGCTGCCGCACCGGCGTCACCATCTCCACCGATGAGACCAAGAGCTGGGGGCCTGTCCATCCCGTCAAGCTGCTGGGGATTCCTAACCAGGCACATCCTGACGTAAACCCCGATAATACCTGTGCCTATGGTATACTGCAGGGCAAACGGGTCCGGATAGAATGCCACTACCACCGGCCCGAGATTGATATTGCCTCGGTCAGCTATTCTGATGATCTGGGCGAGACCTGGCAGATGTGTGACCCGCTGATGGGCTGGTTTGATGCCAACGGCATCCCCAACGGCTTCAGAGGCGTAACAGCCGTTGACGAGCCCACTGTCGCGGAGACCGCTGACGGACGGGTGCTGCTGTTTGCCCGCTCCACGGTGGGGCGTATTGTCTACACCTACAGCAGCGATCAGGGTGAAACCTGGACAGCAGTGCGGCCCACCAAGCTGGCCGCCTCTTATTCACCCCCACGACTGGTACGTATCCCGCAGACTGGCGACCTCCTGTGCGTGTGGAATCAGGTTTCGCGTGGGGAGATACAGCGGGGCTACTGGCGCTCGCGCCTGTCGGCTGCCATCTCCACTGATAGCGGCGAGACGTGGAGCCACTTCAAGACAATTGAAATCTCCACCGGACTGAAAGACATAGCGGTTATCCCCCCAGAGTATCCCATTACGCCGGTGCGGGCAAGGCGCGACGTCGGGCAATTGCCCGACGACTATGGCACCTATGACTACCCAAATGTGGAATTCATTGGCGACAAGGTATTTGTCACATACATTTGCGGGTCGCCCGCAGAAGGGGCCGCCCGTATCCTGCGCATCTACCCGCTGGAATGGTTCTATGAATAGACCACGCCCTTGACAGCACGCTCCCCCGGAACGCTATAGCAGGAACGTAGCTTTCGCACCAGTCTCAATAAAGGGGAATTGAATAGCCATGAAATATGTAACATTTGGCAATGCGGGTATAGTCAAGGCGATCGCGCTGACGGTCGTGGCGAGCCTTTTCGTAGTCACAGTTGTCGCCGCGCAGGAGCAAAACCTGCTGCCCAACGGCGGGTTCGAGATTGACGCCGATGGCAACGGCATCCCCGACGGCTGGCTCGGCCAACCGCACAACTTCTCACGCGAGACTCTTGAAGAAGTGCAGGCATACATTGACAGCCTGCCCTCACATAAGGAACTGCTGAAGGGAACCGAGGTGCAGGCCGCTGACGGCTGGCCGATAGCCCAACGCAAAGTCGGTGAGGCATGGGGGAACTATGTACAGACCGCGGAATGGTACCAGAGGTTGCGGAATGAATACTTGCCGCAAAACTCGCGGTTCGGGCAGTTGCCGCTGCCTGAGGGTCTGGAGTTAGGCACCACGACCTGCGTCATCAGCAACTTACAGCCACATGAGCAAGTAGTTTCCGAACCTATACCCGTAAAACCGAACACCGGCTATCGGCTGAGCTACTGGTTCCGGATGTCCGGCGGCTCCCAGACAGTGATGTTTCAGATCATAGATGCCGACGCACCGCGTAACGAGGCCTGGCCTGGTGGTGGTACTGAAGCCAGGCGGCAGGTCATCTCGGGCATAAGTCTGGGGTGGGCGTGGGTGCCACACTGGTGGCGCTACGAAATTCCTTTCCGCACCGGGCCGGAGGAAACAGCCATTAGACTGCGGCTGTGGATCTACTTCGTCGGTTATGAGGATCACCGGCGGATGTGGTACGACGACTTCCGCCTGGTGGAAGACGACAGCGTGGTCGTAGGCGAGGTCGGTGGTCCGGTCAATCCTGAGCCGCAGTGGCCGGAAGAGACGATCAAACGCGGCTATGCAGTGGCGGTGAGGCCTTGCCTGCCCGATACCTATCCCAACTATCAGCCGCGACTGGCCGAACTCAACCGGCCGGTGCAGATCGAAATAGCCCCCGGCGAGTACGGGTCCAAAGTTCTGTTCATTCGGGCTCTGCGTAATCTGGAAGGTCCGCTGCTGATAGGACTGAAAGGACCGCCCCAACTGGTCGGTCCTCACGGCATATTTCTTCCCGGTCGCGCTCACTGGCATGATGGCGGCGAGTCCTTTGTGCAGTTCCGGGTTTGCCAGCCTCACAAGCTGACGCGCAATTTCCAGCAGTACGAGATGCGGCCAACCTTCTTGATGCCGCGCGGCACCGAAACAAAGCGAAGCCCAGAGCAGCGGTTTGTGGCGGTGGACGTCCCGGCCGGAGGCAGTGCGAGCGTCTGGATTACCGTTCACACGCCCAAAGGTATGCCGCCAGGCGAATATCGGGGAGAGATTCAGGTCGTTGCCCCTGACGAAGAGTTCATAGGCTACTCAGACAAACCTACTGACAACCCCGGGACGATCGTGCCGCTCATCGTCACCGTGCGCGACTTTAAGCTCCTGGAACCCGATGTCACCTATGGGATGTATCGTAATAACACTCCTCGTCCCTATCACTTCTCTCTGCCCGTGGATTACCCCCTGGATCTCTATATTGACCAGCGCCAGCATGGCATGAATTCGCTGGGCGTGGGTGGCGGCCGCATCTTCGCCTACGAGGACGAAGAGGGCCAGCAGCACCTGGATTTCACCCAGTTCGACAGTGCGATGGAGCGCATGATGCGCGCGGGGTTCCATCGCAACTTCCTCTTCTTCTTTGAGAGTATGTGGATGGGCAGTCCACCCGGCCCTGAGGCAGCGTTGACGGTCCTGCGCCACTGCCAGGAAAAGGGCTATCCCGAGCCGCTGTTCTATGCCCATGATGAACCAGGTGCGATGGGCCGAGCCCTGGTAGAAGAGATGGAAAGGGCCTATGGGCCGGCCCGCCGTCAAGGACTGCGCACAGTCACCAGCGGCCTGCACTGGCGGACACAGGGCGAGGCATACGATGTCTGGATTCTGAACGTCTCGCAGGTGGGGGGCAAAGATTGGCAGGAGACCCTGGAGGCCGCGGCGGAACAAGGCGCGGAGGTGTGGGCTTATGACTGTTCGGGCTACATCAACAGCAGCTTCGTGAACAATCGCTTCTACGCGGGACTGTGGACCTGGGCCTGCGGCCTCAAGGGAAACTGGATCTGGGAGTATCAGAACAAGTCCTTCGCTCCTTCAGACAGCACACCCCCGAGCGATTGGGGCTCGTTAGGCTTTACCTTTGCCACACCCACAGGCCCCGCTGCCTCGCTTTCGTGGGAAGGCCGCCGCGAGGGTATTACCGACTACCGTTACCTGCACACCCTCCAAGAGCTTCTCACACGCGCGCAGCAGACCGGCAAGCTGCATCGGCAGGTGGCCCGCGCACGCCGTTTTATTGGTGACTTGCGCACCCGCATTCCCATTGATTGCTTCTGCTCGGTAACCGACCCGAGACGAGAGAGAAGCTCTGGTGGAACCCCGCACCCAATATCGCACCCGAAGAATATGACGAGATCCGCGAAGAGTGTGCCCGCCATATCCAGGCGCTCAAGAAGCTACTGTCCCGAATGGCAAGCGCCAAAAGTTGATCGACGGGATCCCGGTATCTCTATCACGATACTTCTGTGCCTCGCCGATACGGGTTACCCAGTTCCAAAGTGTGTCGTGCGCTGCCGCCCTGCTATTCCTCGGCTACCGGCTCTTGGGCTGGCGTCAGTCGCTCACGCAGATGGCCAAGCAAGCTGTCCCGTAGCTGGAGCAAGTCAATCCGTGCCTGGCTCAGGTCACTCCATAGTCCCTCTTTCTCTCCCGCCAGATAGCGGGTGTACAGGTCTCGGTAGCTGCGCCCTACCCGCCAGTATTCCGCAGATAAATCCAGGAAGTCCGGATTGGGTACCATCATCGGATGATCTCGCCCTGTCCACCACTGCGGGTTAGTGCTACGATATTCGGCAATCCGCGACAACTCAGCCAATTCCCTTTTCATATCATCCAGGGCTTTTCTGGTCATATGTAGCAGCGAGTCGCCATTTATGGCTGCCATCAGTTCCTCACTGGCCCGCTGCGCTTGCGCCAGGGCTGCTTCGCCCTGACCAGCTCGCACTGCCTCACGACAAGCAGCCACCGCCCCTTCCACTTCGGTCAGATCAAGCCCCCACCGCCGAGCAACGGTAAGGTCGGGCATCAGTACCCGCACTGCCTCCTGGGCCTGGCTTACCTGTATCTGTTGGCGGTCGCGCGCGAACTCCTCCGGAGAACCCACCAGATATACGCGCCCGTCACCACCAGCTAATGTCTCTACCGTAAAGCTTCCCTCAGCCAGTCTGACCTCTTGCAAGGCATACAGATCATATACTCGTTGTCTCCCCGCTGACCACTCAGCCGGCAGAGCAATTTGTCCACTTCGCGGACGGCTGAGGTCTTCATTAACCACCACCAAATAGTTGACCGGCCGACTCCTATGCGCCAGCACATTGACTGCCAGGCCGCGCCCCTCGGTTGGCGGCACCTTCTCGGTCAATGTGAGTCCGACTTCGTCCGATTGATCACCGCTTCTCACGGTTGGCGACGGTGGGTTGGTCTTCAATAGCAATTGACCAATAGGGATAAGCCTCCGGCCCAGATCCGAGAGGGTGTCCAGCATCCCCCCGCGCGGCTGACCCGCACGGGTGACCATATGCTCATCGCGGCCCGATCCCGAATACCAGCTATAATAGATCAGACCATCAGCGCCTTCAGCCAAGGCCAGGTACGTCATCAGCCGCATCTCGGCGTCACTGGGGCGCATATAGGAGCCTTGCGGTGTCGGCGGACGCGTTTCAAAGGCAGGTAAGACCACCCACATCGGCATATCCGGTGCAATCTGACGATACTCCTGCGCCAGCGTGCGAATGTTCCATGGATTCCGATTTCCCTTCAGCACAGGATAGCTATCCCAGTAGGCTATGGAAAGATACGGCGAGTACGGCGCGAACTTAACGGGGGCATTAAACACCGCCAGGGCAGGACGATGGTCAGGATCTGCCTCGTTCAGTGCCCGGTTAATGGCCAGCAAGCTAGGCAGTGCGCCCTGGCCCGCCTCGTCGGCTATCGCCCACGCACAGATAGTTTTCTCACCACTGAAAGCCTCGGCCAGCCTCCGGGTAATCGGCAGCAGTTGCTGGTAGCCGTCCTCCACCTGGCGTCCCTCCATCATCCGCCGCACGTCGGCGCCCAGACGTATTCCCGTCGCCTGGGCGGCGTTAATGAGCACCCTCATTTGGCTAATATAACTTTCCACAGCGCTCGCGTCGTGACCAAATCGCCCCAGTTCCACCTCGTCATTGGCCGCCACCATATTCAAGTGATGGCGAGCCATCGTTGCATAAGCACCCTCATACCCACCACCCCAATACTCAAAATCACCTCGTAGATAGCCAGCAGTGTAGACGCCAAAGGGGAAAAATGTGTCTGCCTCCGGCCACTGCGGTCGGGGAAAGTCCTGGAAGATGCGTACAATATTTTGCTCCTTTTCCTGTTCCTCCGGCGTCAACCCCCGCACGCGGATATAGTCAATCTCGGTTACCGGTGCCTTCTCAGTGCCCATAGTCAGGCAGATATTGATCCCCCACAGCTTACGGGGGGTATACGGCGAAGGCACCGAACTATCCGGCGCCACCCGGAAGATGCTCACCATCCACTCACGGCCTTGCTCGTCAGTGATCGTGTGGGTCGGCCACTGGCTGGGGAAGGTGTAGTTGCTTTTCACATCACCTGTTTCCGAGGTGGTGGCGAACCAGACTACAGGCCCATCGCCCCGCCAGCAGATCTCCAACAATGGATATTGTTTCAGGTCAAGAGGCCCCCATGAGGTCGTTATGCCCTGCCACCACTGGTGCTTGCCCCATAGCATACTCAGGCGATCTCCGGCCCGTCCGGCTTCGTATTTCAACCCGTAGCGTAGCACGCCTTTGTCTATTTCACAGATAATCAAGTGGTCACCGCTCTGGCCGCTTTTCCGTGGTTCGTAGAAAATCTTGGCTCCCTGCAGGCTATCAGGCGAGTCAAAATCCTCCGACCAGACAACCTCCGCCGCCTTAGCGTAGCCAAGCGTGGTTGTCCCTACCACCGCCATAATCAGGGCTGTTATTACCATTATTGGTCGGTACTTGGACATTTTTACTCCCTCCCTCGAGTAATGAATACTACCTCGCACGCCACGGATGTCTCCTTGCCTACGGGCCAGGTGGTTCCCTGCACTCAAACGGCCTTAGCCTTCAACATTGACCTGCCCCTCCGTCACCCCTGTGACAACGTCAGTCCGGCTCAGGTCCGTCGTACGCGCACGTAATCAATGGCCGCGAAGGTGTCAAAGACGGAAAAGCCGACATGCACCGGTTCAGCAGCGCACTTGTGGAGTAACGCTCGACTTGTCGCGCATTCACCAACTTTGCGCCCGTCAATGGACAGGCGGTTTCTCTCGTGATCTACCTCTACGACCCACTCATGCCAGGCGGCGTCGCAGGCATGATTCGCTCCAATGTTGACAGGCATACTGAACAGAGGGTACGGGTCAATAGTGATGCATTCCTGATAATAGGTATGCTCGGCGTCGTGAAGCCAGAAACGAGCGAAGGAACCCTTGCCATCACAGCGCATGACCATCGACACTCGGTGCGTGGGCCCGGCGTAGCATCGGATGCGAGATTCGACCATGTACTGGTCCCGGACCCCCGGCACTTGTGCTACCAACGGCTCGCGGTCGGAGCCATTGTCCGCAATCTTTAGGGTTGCCTCGTCAACCATCCCGTAGGGCGAAGCTTTCCAGCGTGATAGGGGTGGCTCAGACAGCCGGTCGGCAAGCTGCTGGAATGTGCCCTCAAATGTGGCAACTCCCAGCGGCGTCTGGGCACCCTGATAGATCAGGAATACTCTGCCCTCGGCCTCGCACAGTGTGGCATCGCTTAGGTGGCCATAGTGTCCACTGGGGTGGCCGCCGTCTTCTGCGGGAATTCCCCGCTCCCATGGCTGCGTGTAGTTGATCTGGGGGCCATTGCCGATTGGGTGCCAGTGGATCATATCTGTGCTCCAGCGGCAGCAGATGCGCAATGAACCACCCATGGCTTGCGAGTGCCAGGTGTAGTATCTATCGCCGATCTTGAGTAGGAAGGGATCACCGCCTTCGAACCCAGCGATTACTGGATTGCCTTCATACTTCGTCCAGGTCAAACCATCCGGTGAGTAGGCATAACCGAAAGAGCCGCCAGTCTCTTTCGTGGCCCCGGTGGCGTACCCGGTATAGAGCATCCGCCAGACGCCGTCTGAATCCACGATTACCCCCATGTTGGAGAGCGTACGGTTCTCCCACGGCTGGGTAGCCGTCATCACGAGACGCTCGTCGCCCCACGTGATGCCATCTGGCGAGGTCCAGCGGCGCATGGTGGCGGGCCCCCGGCTGCCCTGCTCATCCTGGACCGCGAAGCAGTAGTAGATGCCTTGATGCTTCATAACGTGGGGGCGATGTACTTGGCCGTGCTCCCTCATCAGGACTGGATTACCCGGATGCTTCGTCCAGGTAAATCCGTCGGGCGAGGTTGCGTACCCCAGCGCAGTGTTATAGTCTACTGGGTACATCTGTGAGAACCACATGCGAAAAAGGCCATCCTCGTAGAGGACGTTGGGCTCACAGATGCAGTAGCTCTCCGCCCACGGTTGGGAACGTACCATGACCGGATTGCCGGAGTACTTGGTCCAGATGCCGTCACTGAAATCGTCATAAAATGCGGGGACTGGTACCACTATTTGATGCCTTTCCACTCATAAACTATTCCCTACGCGCTCGTCTCATGATTAGAGCACGGCCCATTGCGGAATATTTGTGCGAGGAGATAGCACGACTTCCCTGGCCGCCGGCTGTCTTGAATAGTGAAGCCGACACTGGGAGCTTGCATCACCCCAGGAGTCGTAGCCCCGACCCGCAAGCAACTTAAACAGCTCTCCAGGCCGAACCGATCGAGTGCATCCCACAACTGCAACAGGAGGCCAAGCCGAAAGAGCAGCTTCGGCGCCTCACCAGCTCGTCCAAAGACTTGACTACTCTTCGGCCATCGCCATGACAACGTCGGCCCGGCTCACAATGCCCACCAGATGCCCGGCCTCGTTCACCACTGGCACCCGCTTGATGTTCCGCTCTGCCAGACACTTCACAATTTCATTCATTGTCGTATCGGGCTTGACTGTCACCACCTCGCGAGTCATAAGCGATTCAACCGGCGCGTCGGGAGGCTCTCCCAGGATATCACTCTCAGTGATGATCCCCACTACATTGGTCTTCAGGCCAGCGACCTTCCCCTCCCCGACCACCGGCACGCCACTGATGCTGTTTCTACTCAGCAGCTTGGCAACATCCCGAACTGTTGCGGAAGCGGTAGTCGTTATTACTGGGTAGGTCATAATCTCCTCGGCAGTCTTTGCCATTTGTACTGCCTCCTTCCTTGACAGAATCTACACGCGACTCCTCTTCAACGACACACGCGCATTCCGATTGAGTTGCTTGCAGCGCTTCAGTCTGCCAACGGCAGAATCACCCGAAATCCAATGGCATTGGAGGCATTACCCGGCGCATTGCTGAAGCGGGCGCCACACCCACATACCCAAAACGGTGTCCCATTGGCCCACGACCCTCCCCGCAATACTTTCGTCATTTTTCCTTCAACGCGGGCTGTACCATCCGTAGGTGCCCCTTCGTAGCGGTAGACATAGTCGTCCTCCACCCACTCCCATACGTTGCCCAGCATATCATACAGACCCCAGGCATTGGGCAGTTTCTGGGCCACCTGGTGGGTAAGGTGGTCGCTGTCGTCCGGTCGGGGCAGGTGGCCCAAAGCCCATCCATACTTGCTGAAATCGCTCTCGTCGTCACCAAAGTAGTAGCGAGTCGTGGTACCGGCCCGGCAGGCATACTCCCACTGGGCTTCGCTAGGCAAAGCCAGTCCTGCCCACTTGCAGAAGGCCTGGGCATTTTTCCAACTAACCCACACAATGGGATAATCGTCCCCCGTGGGCATAAGACTCTTGCCCCGCAGGTGCCTCAAGTACAGGTCATAAGCGGGGTCGGTGTCCTGGTCTCCCTCATAGCCCGACTCAGCGAGGAATCTCTTGTACTGGGCATTAGTCACCTCGGTTTTTCCCATATAGAAGGGACTCTCTATCCGCACCTGATGAGCAAAATTCATCGTGCTTGCCGCCTGGCGATCATTAGTGCCCATAGTGAAGGTACCAGCAGGTATCAGCACCAACTCTATCCCCGTTTTTTGGTGGACGACCCTATCGGCATAGCCCTGCGGGCCAGGCCGTGCGCCTGCTACCGCCTGGCACCCCTCGGGAACTTTCAGCTCCTGCGCGTAGCCCAGGCCGTATACACATAGCATAATTATCAACGCCGGTACTATCAGTTTCATCGCTCCACCTCCAGTTTGAGCGCGATAAGGCCCCATCCGTCAATTTGCATAGTCTTTCTCACCAAACCGCCCTGCCACTGCCCCACTGGCTGGATACCTTTGTCCCCACTCCAACGCGTCACCCGAACCCGCTGCGACGGCCCGATGCCGGCAATCTCGGATAGGTCTTCACTCCAGGTAAACTGGTGCGGAGTTTCATCGTAGTTCAGGAAGAAGATCCCGACCGTCCCATCCGGAGCCAGCCAAGCGCTACCATCCACGGCCTTGAGCGTGAAGGGGCCGTAGCCGCCCGGCGAGGTGATTGTCGGCAGGTCGCCATAGATTCGCGGCGGCCTGAGCATCTCTCCGTAACCCAGGTAGGGCAGACCAAACTCCGAACGGCATCGTATGAGGTTACGGTAGTAGGGCCCAACCTTCTCATAATATTCATCGGTCGGCCGTGCCATCGCATACGCCTGGTTAGTGTCTCCGGCCTGGGCACCCATCAGCCAGTAACGCCCAATATACGGTGGGGAGTACTTATTGGTCAGCCCGCCCCCGAATACCTGAGTGTAGCCGTGATAGACAGCCAGATAAACTGGAGCATCCATATACGGCCCCGCCTCATAGGACGCATCCAGCACGTCAATACACCACTCAGCGGCATCCTCCCCACAGAGCATCACCTCAGGATTAAGTTTCTGGCACTGCGTGCGGACCTGCTCATATAGCCCGTGCACTCCACGTGTCCAGTAGTTGCCTCCACCCAAGGGATGCCCGTGGTCCGGATTGAAGCAGTCGGTGGTGTGCACCGTGAAGTAGTCAAAATAGATCCCGTCAACACCGTATCTGCCCACAAGTTCCTGGGAGACACCTACCAGCTTCTCGCGCCACAGCGTCGAGGCCGGACACATCGCCGCCAGTGGCTCCAGACCGCCAGCCCAGGTCCAGATTACGCCGCCCGACTCGCCCAGTATCGCGGCCCGTTGCTCGGCATTCTCAGTGCGATAACTCTCGGTCGTCATATTCCATAACCAGCCCATCACGTACGGGACGACCCTCGTCCCTTTGCTCTGCAACTCCCTGACGACTCGCGCGTAGTTTTCTGAGCCCAGCCGAGGCGGGAAATACTCCGGACAGCGATCATGCTGGTAAAGCTGGTTGTGGTAGCCGTAATCGTGGCAAACGTTCGGCAGCTTAAAAAACTCGCGCTTCACCAGCTCTCGTTCAATCCCGCTTTCGTCACTCAGGTGCCCTATCGTCCAGTACGGCAGCCGCGCGAACCATCGGGGATAGTCCGCTCGCTCATATATCGGCCCCTTCGCGCACCACGGCGCGGTCAGTGCCCACTTCCGATAGATTCGCGCCGCGTCAAACCAGTCCCCCTCAAACGGTCCCAGCACTACGGGGCCGGAAATCCGATATTCACGAACCGGCTGCGGACCGCCCCAGCCTAATACCGGATGAGAAAGCGAAAGCCCGAGGTTGTGACCTGCTGCCTCCGGTTGCCACACAAATCGCTTCTGATTGCCATCCTCATCTTCCTCAGCAACATATAACCCGCGCCCTCCCCCCAACAGCGCGGTGAACTGCACTGACATTCCCACTCCCGACCCGGCCCAAATACCAGGATAGCTCATTGCCAACGCCTTGCCGGTAACTGCCGGCGACGGCTTTATCCAGCCCAGGCGGAAAGGCTCAAGGACCTTGTCGTAGCGCCCCTCCCGGGTGAGAGGCAGGATGCCGCTGACCACCGGGAATGTTACGGAAAGCAGACTCTCATCAGGCTGAGCCGTCCGCACCGTGATTGTCATACGCACCTGCGAGCTATCTTCAGCCAATTGTGCCTCCACTTGCACCGCCAGTGGTTCGGCCCAGCGCAAGGCAACCTTCCCAACGCCCCGGTGCGTCTCCGTGCTGACTGTACAGGGCATACCGGCACTTTGGTAGGAGCGCTGCTCGCCGGCTGTTTTCACCAGCACCTGCCACAGCGGCGCGCTGGTTGCACCTTTCGCCAGAAATTCGTGGCCTCTGCGCCGGTCATAGATACTAACCAGTCCGGCCCCGTCCTCTGGCTTAGCCCACAGAAAAGCTACCGCTTCGTTGGCCAGGTAGGGATGCCCGTCCACGAGCCCCGCTTGAACCTGGGCCGCTTGCGCGTGGCTTCCTTCAGTTCCAATCCCCGCCCCGAGCCAAGCAATACTTGCCAGTACACAAATAGCAATATATCGTCCATGGCGATTCATAGTCGTATCCTCGCAACTGCCTTGTGGACATCAGGTGATATCCATAGGCCCTAATACCTTCCAAAACAGAGCAGACAATGAATCTTTTCGGCCAGATCCCACTGCTCTGAATACTATTTCAACGCAGGTGCCTAAGTTTCCTCTCGTATCATCCCAGCGCATCGGGACGTCAGGCCTACTCTATGGCCCCCCCGAAGGAATTGGTTTCTGCCTCGCGAAGACAACCAAGGGTAAGCCTATCTGGAAATTCAACTTACTGGAGAGCGTGAGAACTATGAAGCAGATCACAATGTTTGGCATCGTGGTATTAACTATCGGCCTGTGCGTATCGGGTGCCGCCGCTGGCCTCAGCATTCCGACGATGCTTCTGGACCCGACGATGCTTCTGGACAACGATGAGATCCGCGTGTACCGCCGTTCCCCCACGGAGCTGTGGGTCTATGATATGCGCCCAGAATTGGGTATCGGGATGCACGGTATGCCAGACGAGCAGCTAAGCATGGTCCGCGCTCTGGGCATCCGCCTGGTGAGGCATACTCTATATTGGCGGCAGATGGAGAACAGTGGGCAGCTCGGAGTCTATGATTCGGCGTATCTGGCCCGCTGGGATGATCTGGTCAGCCGTTGCAACAAGGTATCGAGCTGGAGGTCGTTGTCCACGCTAACCCATCGGAATTGGGCTTCACTAATCGGCAGCAAGCGTACCAGCGGTTCGCCCGGTTTATGGCTGCAATGGCTGCGCGCTACCCCACTATCCGTTTCTGGGAGCTGTGGAACGAGATGGATGTGGGCTTCACTGACCTGTTCGGTGCTGGCGTAAATGGCCCCGATGGCCGGCCGATTCCCATGCTTCAGCGCGGCAAGATGTACGCGGAGATGCTCAAGCTGGCCTATCCCGCCATCAAGCGGGCAAACCCCAACGCCTGGATTCTAACAGGAGGGATGAGCGACACCGGCGATTTCCCCCGTGGCATCTACGAAGGCGGAGGCAAGAACTACTTCGACATAATGAACATCCACACCTACGGAGTGCCGGTCCGGAACAGCTTCATCGCCCGCGGTCTGCACATCTACCAGGTGATGAAGGAATTCGGCGACGAGAATCGCCCGCTGTGGAACACCGAATGGGGCATTGATGCCGGCAACCTGGTCGCCGCGTGGGGCTGGCCTCACGA
>JALGTJ010000308.1 GCA_029821415.1 Candidatus Zipacnadia bacterium | reverse complement strand
GCATTACCAGTCCGACATTCATAATCATCCGCCATCATCCGGGCCCGCTGCCATTGTGCCATGCTGACGCCTACCGAATTAACAGTGCCGAGGAGCTCGAAGAGGCGGGACTGCTGGAATATCTGTCCAGCTCGGTAGTTGCGCTGGAGTGGGCCGAGCAGGTACCGGAAATCTGGCCGGAACACTGTTTTGTGGTGAGACTTAGCTTTGCCAACGAGGGCCGCCGCCTGGAGCTGTCCGGACGTGGGCCGCGCCCCAACCAAGTAGTCGGCGAGTTAACTGATGCGTATTCTGGGAATTGAGACATCCGGTGATACCAGCAGCGTAGCCTTACTGGAGGACAACGAGGTGGCCAGCGAAGAGATCTTCGCCAGCCGCCGCACCATCTGCCAAGTGCTGGTGGGGCACATTCTGAGCGTGGTTGGGACCGAGACGATCGTCGCCGCTCGCCTTGATGGCATCGCCGTCTCGTCAGGACCGGCTTCCTTCACCGGTCTGCGGGTGGGCGTGACTACGGCTAAGGCCCTCGCCTATTCTTGCCAGATTCCGGTGGTAGGAGTATCTACGCTCGCCGCCACCGACTGTATCTGACCGCCTTTCTTCAAGGTGAAGAAGCGCTGCCCGAACAACAAGGTGATGCGAGGGTAGTTGACATAGGAGGAGCTGTCGCTGCCTGCTCGGATCTGGCCACCGATCACACCATAGTAGTTACAGGAGATGCGTTGCTAACTGAGGCCGGGCTTGTCGAGGCTTTGGCTACGAGGAGCCGGGTGACTGACCAGGAGGTTGACAGTCCCCGGGCCAGCACGATTGCCCGGCTGGGAGCTGTTCTAATCAAAGACGCTCCGTCTGACAGCTATTTCAGCCTCCGTCCTAACTACCTGATGGTCTCCCAAGCCGAACGCGGCTTGGGGGTGAATCTGGGACTTTGAGATGACTACCAACGGTCAAGGCAACAAGCCGCAACTCATCATCCGTCGGGCTACTGAAGCCGACCTGCCCGACATTATGCGCATTGAGCGGGATAGCTTCCCCAGTCCGTGGTCGGAGTGGGGGATGCGCGCCGAGATTACCCACATCCGCGAGCGCATCTATCTGGCGGCCATACTTGATGGGAAGTTAGTGGCCTATATCGGGGGCCGTTGGGCTGCTGGCGTCTGCCATATTGCGACACTTGCCGTGGATCCCGCTCATCGCCGCCAGGGCCTTGGAGAAGGGATGTTGCTGGTGCTGCTGCTTCATCTGGTGGAGCAGCGTGCCAAAGAGGTAACGCTGGAGTACCGCAGCGGAAACACCCCGGCCCGTCGCCTCTACCAAAAAGTGGGCTTTACTCATCTACGCACATCTAAGGGCTACTATCGTGACACTGGCGAAGACGCCCATGAGATGATCATAGCCGACCTTCGTCAGACTCAGCGGCGCCAGGAACTGGCTGAACTGGCTCAGCAGTGGCAACAGTGGCGCCAGCGGCATCAGTACGAGCTTGAGATCATCCTGTAAGTGAGGCGGGCCTTGCAGGAGCAGTCGCCGCCGGCTCATATCTTCCGTGGGCCTCATTCGGAGTTGGCAAACGCCAGGAGGGGCTACCCATGAGCAGAAGAAACTGTTCTGCTATGACAATAGTACTGGTGACAATTTTGCTTCTGGCCCTGCAACTGTCGGCAGACTCGCCAGCTAACGGCTCTGGAGATCATGCGCCACTGGGTTACAACATACCACCGGTAACCTATCTGGATCCGGCGACGGGCAAGGCCTCCCCGTTTTTCCCGATTGGGTGGTATTCGTTTGGGCCATTGGGCGAGGAGAAAATGCAGGAGGTGTGCGACAACGGTTGCAATACGGTTCTGTTCGCCGATGTGGGATTGCAGAGCTGGCAGAAGGTAAACACCCATGCTCGCCTTGATCAGGCCCAGGAACTGGGCATGAAGATTATTATCGGCTTCGCGAATGCAGTGGTGGGGAGAGTTAAATACGGCAAACCTGAGACCTATGGGCCTATCCCCGATTATGTGATGGCATTCAAAGACCATCCGGCGTTGCTGGGCTGGCAGCTCGGAGACGAACTGCCGGCTGGCGCGGCGCCGCACATCAGCGATGCAGTCAAAGTCATCCGCGAATGTGGTTCGCAGCATCAGACCTGGCAGGTTCACTCGCACATCGAAAGCAACGAGGATGTCCGGGCACTGATGGCCAACACCGATGTGTGCACCTACGACGGCTATACCTACCTCAAAGACACCCCAGTCTTTGCCGATGTGTGCTCCACCAGAATCCTCGCCTGGCAACAGGCCAAAGCTGACCTGATCCAGGCCGAAGGCTGGGCGGGCAACGTCAATGTTACGCAGGCAGTGGGCTGCAAATGCGGCAATGCTGATTTCCGCTTCCCCACCTACGAGGAATACCGGTGGAACGTCTTCTCGGCAATTGCTTCGGTTGGCGCGCGGGGGACACTGAACTGGATATACTGCTACTGGGACGGTTTCCTTGAAGACAATCCGCAGCCATTCTTTAGTTTCCGCGACCAAGTGGTCAAGCCGGTCAATCGTGAACAACGCATGATCGCTCACGCGATGGAGACAGGCTACAATGTCGGGCGAGTGCGGTCCAATCTGGATGAGCTGACTGCTGCCGAGATTCCGCCAGCCACTGGCCCGCATTGCAGGTTCAACAAGGTCGGGCATATCCTGCTATATGATGACCAGGAGCGGAAGTACTTCCTGATTGTGACCAATAATGAGAGTGTGCCTCACCGAGTGTTGCTGCGGCTTTCCGATCTGCCTGTCCCTCTGGCATCGTTGACAATCCGCGAGCCTCACGACGACCGGGAATTGAAGTTACTGGACGCCGGCGGCGGACGTTACTTGCTGCCGGACAAGCTGGGCAACCACGATGTGGCCATCTATGTCCTGGACGCCAAATGAGGGAGTCGCCGAAGCGTAGTAGCAACGGTCTGAGCTATGTCTCTGGCTCTGTTAAGTTTCATTGGCTGCAGTTGAGTGAGTCGGCAACGTTGATGAACAGGAGGCATCAGTCAATGTTAGGACACGGTTTGATGCACTGCTTGCGTGTTCTGCTGTTGATAGCACTTGTTGTCACAATGGCGACGGCAGATAGCCAGGCGGCAGGCGAAACACAGGCCGAAAGCTCGTTGCAGGCG
>JALGTJ010000021.1 GCA_029821415.1 Candidatus Zipacnadia bacterium | reverse complement strand
TAGCGTATGAGCCTCAGCCACAGGTGTGGGGAAGCAAGGTACGGTTCGCGGACGGCTTGAAGCGCTATGTCTCCCTGCTGCTCACCAACCTGGGGGCGCAGGCGCAGTAGCGCTCTTTACAGCCACTGTCATCGCCGATAGGCCTTCTGCACCCGCGAGCCCGACATTGGCGCTCAGTCTGCTTCGGGCACCTCGACGGCGGCAGGTTCTTCGCGTCCCCGCCCCACGCGGTTAGCTAATTAAGTGTGGTGGCTATGAGTGTCAAGAGCGCTGCAAGCTCATCTCATATATTGCGGATAAACAGCGGGAAAGCATAGGAACTACTGCCTCAGATGGAGAATGTTGGCAGTACCAACGAACTATTGTGACAATTCCGGGGCAAAGGTGGCCGGTATGTTCGCAACATCTGGTGTTGAGCATGTTTTCGTCATCGGCGTGGACGGAGCAGGGGGGCCGTGGGTTAAGCAGGCCCAGACTCCGCGTATGGACGCTTTCTTTGCGGAGGGTGTAGTTACTTATCATGGCCGTACTGTGATACCGAGCTTTAGTTTTCCCGCCTGGGGGGCAATGCTCACCGGTGTTGGCCCTGATACATATGATGCGTTGGTTTGCAATCTGGAAAAGCCGCTGCAAGATGATGCTCCGTGGCCGACTTGGATAAGTCGTCTGAGTCGCTGGTGGGACAGGCCGGTGGGGGCTGTTTTCGGTGCCTGGCCGCTGATTACTACTCATCTTGTCGAGTCAAACGTGGATGTGCACCGTGTTTACGCGCCTGACAGCGTTCTGGTGCCTATGTCTGCTATGTACATCCACGAGCTAAAACCCCGGTTGTTTTTTATTCACATTGATGATGTAGATGGTGCGGGCCACAGCCACGGCTATGGCTCGCCGGCCTACCTGGAGGCAATAACGATACAGGACAGTCGCGTGGGGATAGTACTGGATGCGATTGATGAGGCGGGCCTGGCGGATAGAAGTCTGACCATCATACTCTCGGACCACGGAGGCATAACTGGTTCCGATGGTCGCGGGTCTCACGGCGGTGGGACGCCCGAAGAGGCGACTATCTTCTGGGCAGCTCGGGGGCCAGGGATTGCAGTAGGGCGGACTATTGACGGGCCGCTCAGCATTACCGATACTGCCGCTGTCATCGGGACGCAGTGGTCCCCAAGGGCGTCTTCATACACGCGTAATGCCGCATTGAGAGAGCAGATGGCGTATCAGCATAACTTGCGAGGCTGTAGTATTTCCGTGAAGTGGCCAGGATGGGGCCATTGGCAGCCGGTGCCGTCGGGACGGGGCGAGCAATGTACCGCCGGCGTCCCAGGTTTGAGCGCAAGCCAGTTGCCGCTTACGGCTACTCAGTTGCCGGTGTCTGGGTTACCTATGCGGGTTACTTCGCCCTTGACATTGCGCACTGCCAGATCGGCAGCGTTGATCGCGTGATTGACTGGGTGTTCACCGTGCGTCAGGTTTTCGAGGATCACTCGTCCCGCACGATTCTCCGGGCCTGCTGCGCTCTGGACGCCCACCATCGCTACCGGGTCGGCCAAGAACTCTACATTGCTGATCTGGACATTGTCCAGCCCGGCGCCGAGCACGATGAAGGGAGAGTCGTCCTCAATCGAGCGCCGCAGGAGCCAGCCGTCTATCTTGCAGCCGTGAACACCGCTCAAGCTGAACAGCGGCCCGCTCGCATTTTTGTGCTGGTAGATACGGCCGCCGTAGAAGTTGACGGCCTTACCGGAGCGGACGCGAATGAACCCGGCGCTTGCGGAAATTCCGTGAGCGATCTCGCAGCCGAGGCCGTAGAAGTTGACATTGTCGGCGCTTTGCAGCACGATCGCGCCCCCGCGCCCCTGCTCGGCCAATTCGACATACAGTCCGAAGAACTGGAGCGCGGCAGTATTGGCGATGTGCAACGTCGGTACGGTGCCTGGCGGCTCGGCGATACTGACGTTCTTGAAGTGCGAGTAGTACGAGTGGTCCACGTGCATAGCGGCGTAGTGGATGACGATGTCCTGGAACGAAGACAGGGTGCAGTCCGACACGTGCAGCGCGTAGTTGTCCGCGTCTCCCTGCTTCCAGATACCCATCCGTTGCATATCTAAGTAAGTGCAGTGTTCGAGATGAACGCCGATTGGTGGCGCATCGTTGAGGTGTATTTTCATGTCACTGATGTGTGCGCCGTGGCATTCAGACAGATGAAGAGTCGTGGCCGCCGGATTGTTGTTCTTGAGCGTTGTCTTCCACTTTCCACTCCCATGCAGGTCAACGGCCTTCCCGGAGGCGGCGAAGACGCCGAGGTAGGTGCCTTGCAGGAGTCTGATACTCGGGTTGGTCATTGCGGCGACGGCTGCGGTGAAGGCGGGGGTGTTGTCGGTCGCATTGTCGCCGGCACCTCCCCACCATTCGACGAACATCTCCGTCACGGCATTGTCGGCGATCGTCACTTCACCGGTGCCCTCAAAAATCTGATACGGCCCGGCGGAGAGAGAGCCATTGATCCGCAGCTTGTGGGCGCCGTGCACGATGCAGCCCCCTTTGCAGAACACCAGGCCCAGCGTGGCAGGTACTGTCGCATCACCAGTGAGCATGGCCGGTGCATCTATGTAGAGTGTTGTCTCGGTCTCCCCGATGGCTTGCAGGGCCGCTGAGAGATTGCCCCGGTACGCGCTGATGGAGTAGCCCTGGTCCGAGTTGGCCGCGGCAGCCTCCGTGCAGAATGTGCCGGGCACGATCCACAACACGCACAGTGCGCCCAGCGCCACTATCGCGCAACCCATTGAGTTACGACGGCTATTATTCATAGCGGCTCCTTTCTCGCTCTCTGATTAGTGCCTTGACCGCCTCGCGCGGCCCAGGCGCTCGTTTAAGAGGCCGTGATGCGTCAAGGCCTAGGCCCGGCCAGGTTCTCAGTTCTGCTCGATGGCACTGACCTCTAGACACTGTCCGCGTCAACAGGCTCGGAGAGGCATCTGGCGCGATACGATTTGGCGGCGGCGATAATAGCCTGATCCACACCCGCTTGCTGGGCGCGAGCAATCGCCTCATCGAGCATATCCTCCCCTTCATTGCGTAAGGCCTCGAAGGCCGGCAGCAATCCCTCTCGCTCGCCGAGAAAATATCGTTCGGCAAGCGGGGAGAAGCGCTCGTAGAGAGAGGCGGTCGGGGACAGCAGTTCGTCACACCCTGGCCAGGCTACGTGCAAGCCATGGTGGACGGTGAAGTAAGCGCGCCCGAGAAGCGCTCTCGTAGCCAGCATGGTCCTGTGGCACCGCGCGAATTCCGTATCCCCCTCGAGAAGCGCCGTCACCATGTCGCGCGCCTTCTCCGCTTCGGCTGTATCACCATGGCGGGCCGTCTCGTGTGCCTTGGCGATGCGCAGCATGGTGGCCCTTACGTCGTCGAACTGCTGCGGCGTTCCGTCGAAATAGATCCGACCGTCACCAGGAGCGAGCTCGGTCACCCTGAAACCAAAGGGGCGTGCCGGGCCCATTTCCCTGAGCGCATACAGGTCGTATAGGAAACGGCCCCGACCGGCCAATTGTTCTGAGAGACTGACGCGGCCGCCCTGTTTCGACTCGATATTCTCGTTGACAACAACAATGAACGTCCCGCCGTCTGGAGCCTGGCGCACGCCGACGCTCAATCCTCTTTCGCTGACTGCGTTGTTAATTGCCTTAGCCGCGTCCTCGGGTAAGAGTTTCGTGGTCATGAGTGCAGGGCCAATCTCGATGAGCTTTTCGCCGATCGCCGTGATGTCCTGGATCAGCGGATCGTCCAGCGGCAACGGGTTTCCGATGATGTCAAAGATCGCTTGATACTTGTTATGGGGCGTGCTGTACTTAAACCACGTGATTCCCTTAACGCCGTTGGCGAGCGCCAGGTATGCCATTAGGCGCAGCTCCGCGCGGGTAGGATAGAGATAGCTGGGTGCTCCCTTGTCGGGGCGCCACCAGTCAGCGTTGCCGAAGCATTGCAGAAATATTCTTTGCTGGCGCTTGGATTTGCGGTCCATCTCGCGACACCATGGACCTATCGCCCAGGGATCGCGCTTGGCCGGCTTGATGGGATAGGGATCGGTTTTGACGACGCTCATGTACGGCTCGAACCGGAGCATCCGCTGGATGAGGAAGTGATTCATTATGGGTAGCTTCGTCGGATCGGCGCGGCTGAGGGCGTCGGCGGCCACTGCGACACCCCAGAGATAGTCCTCGCTCGGCTCGTCAGCGATGACCCAACCGGTAATGTAGGGTTCGTCATGAAAGGCACGGGCCAGCGCCTTGGTATATTCCTGGAGCCAGGGAAGGCCGGCCACTCCCTTTGTCTTCATCACCCCAGCGAGCGGGAGAACAGGTTCCAGACAGAGTCCGCGAGGCTTGGCGGCGGCAAGCTCCCGGCGCCGTGCTTCGATATACTCGTCGACGGGCGCGACTTTGTCCCAGCCCCTCAGGTCTTTCCCCTGACTGTGATGAAACTCACTTATGAGGGAGTGACATCGCACGGCGTTGTCAAACCACGACTCATATCCTTCCGGGCCGCGGCAATATCCCGCGATACCGAACGGAAATTGCTTGCTCGCCCAGGGCTCCGGGACGGGCGCCAGCTTGAAATTGCGCAGAGCTTTCATACGTGCCGCATCCGCCGCGGCTTCTTCCTTCGTGAACCCTCTCACCTTGAAAGATCTGATCTCAAGCGTGTGTTTTCCGATGTCGTTTCCGGCAAAGGCTTGGAAGTATATCTTCATCAGCTTCGCCGGTGTGCCGGATGTGGGAAAGCTGGCGTCCGGGACGTACTGGTCTATCGCCGTGGACCACTCGCCGGGCTTTGTGGGATGGGCATAGTAATAAGAGCTGGTCTCCTCGCCATCCACCGTTTGTCTGATGCCTCCAATGAACAACCGTCCATTAGGGCTGTCGGTGCGCCATTCCACCTCGAAGACGGGGTGTCGAAGGAGGTCAATGCCCTCCGGAAATGCGATCAGCACGCGCACGTAATCGCTCTCGGACCGGTAGTCCCCCGTTATCCTCATCACGCTGTCGGCCACCTCCACCGAATACCGTTCCTGGACGTTTCGTCCGGTCGTCGCATCGTGGAAGAACTTTTGGGTGAAGGAGTCCACGATCGAAGGGTCTGAAAGGTCAAGCTCCCAGCCAATGGCCGGCTGAGCCCGCGTAATGCCGGGTAGGATAAACAACAGCGACAGCCCAATAATGGACGATATTAAGGGTCTGCGTCGAACGCTGCGCATCTTTGTCTTCCTTCCGTTTCCGCAACTGTTCGCGGTTCTTGGAGTGCAATTGCACCCTCGTTATGCTTTCCGAAGCGGCAGTGTCATTGTGATTTGTCCAGAACTCAGTACGAGAATAATAGAGCCACTGCAAAGCAAACCAGGAGTATGCCGGCCTGTTGGACAGGATAAAGCCAATGCCATAAAGGTTCGTACAGCAAAGCTTATATAATGCCCGGACCGACTGAAACGTGTCTCGGCATGTTATTGGGCTTTTTACTGGACTGGCTCCAGGCCGGTTGCAGTCACCCGGAAGAGCTGGTAGCGGAGCTCTACGTTGGGTATGTCCGGACCGCCGTATATGTAGAGAACGACGTCGGGCTCCACCTCCATCATAGCTCCGTTAGCCCACAATGCGCCGGGGTCAATCGTGTAAAAGGTCCAGGTCATGCCGCCGTCGTGGCTCACCTGCAGGGAGATTCCGGGGAAGCGCCCGCCGATGATCAAAGCCCCCGACTGTGTTCCCACCATGGAGTTGACAGAGGCGTACATGGGGAAGGGGCCGTGGCTGAGCGGTGTCCAGGTCACCCCGCCGTCATCCGATGTGCTCTCCCACATCGTCTGTGCCTTGGCAGGGCGAATCAGGGCCATGAGCCTGCCGCCTATAGTCTCCGCCATAGAGACCTCCAGCGCCTCCTTAGCCATTAGCCAGGCGTCATCATCGTAGGGCGGCCCGTCCAGGTCGTAGGGCCCGGTCCAGGTGTTGCCGCCGTCAGTGGATCGCATACAGAAGTTCATGCCCTGCAGGTAGGAGCCTGACGTAAAATAGCGTCCTCCCCGTACTGCGCTTGTACTCGGTGTATACGTAAAGCCGTAGAGCAGCAGCGTGCCGTCCTTCATCTGGAGTAGACCATCCTGCTCAATACCCGACCTATCCGTGAAGGCGTATTTCTCCGGAAATGCGGAGAACTCACCCAGTTGTTCCAGCTCGCTCCACGTGTTGCCTTTGTCGGTAGAAACCTGGCGACTGACCGCCACGCTAAAGGGATTATGCTGGGTGACAAGGGAGTATCTTTCCCAACGGTTCCCCGGTCCCAGGTGCATGGGAATGTCCCCATAGCCCTCGGCTGGGGTCCACGTGCGCCCGTTGTCCTGAGACATCATCAACACCGTTGGGGTCCATCCTCCCGCGCCCTGCGCCAGCAAGGTACCGTCGGCATCACGGCCCAGTCTCGTCCCGGCCCGGCCACCGAATGCGCCGAGGGCCGTCCAAGTCCGGCGCGGCTGGATGGAGGGGTCCCAGGGCTGGCCGAGGCTCTTGTGGCCCTGTATCCGCAGGTTACGGAAGCTGGATTGCGGCCTCACGCCTCCGCCGCCCCACCCCGCGGTGTAAGTGGCTAGCCCGATATATCCTGCTCCGGCGTAGGTGTCGTCGCGGACCACGGCCAGGGGACGTCCGTCCACCCACACGCGGATCTGGTTACCGGCGACTTTGACCCTGGCTTTGTGCCAGATACGAATAGCGCTGCTGACACCGTGCACTGGCTGCATATGGAGGCCCTCCCGCCAGCCCCGTTCATCCACCTTCGCCACGGTGGCCCAGAAGTTTTCGGCGCGATATGACTGACCGACGGTTGGGAAGTCCACCACGTAGTAATGCCGAGCATCTTGAGCGCGGAAGATAAACCCCGCAGTGGTAGACGTCGCATCCCAGCGGAACTCGAACTCCGCGTCAAAGTCCTGATATGCGTTCTCTGTGAAGAACGCCAGCTTCTCCTCTGTATCATCGCCGGGTGCGGTAATGATGCCGTTCGCATCTTGCTGCCACTGGCCATGCACAAAGGCCCATTGGGTGGAGTTCATCTCCAATTTCGCCGCCTCACTTGGCGCCGAGCCTATCATGGTCATCAGTCCTACGAACAGTACTAATAGTGCTGCATGCGGCACTGCTTCGTGCATTATGTTACCTCCTTATACAGTCTTTCTGGTCTTTGGTTCGTCTGACATCGCCACGCAGCACCGCTTGCGCAGGGCGAGACATGAAGAGACGCACTATGGGCGTGGTCTCAGTCCTGCTCGATGGCACTGACCTCGTCCGCATTGATGTCACCAAGCGCTATATGGAGCGCAAGCAGGTGTGAGCGCGCTTCATCGCGGAACCGATAGACGCTGTCCACGTCAACAGGCTCGGAAAGGCATTTGGCGCGATACGATTTGGCGGCGGCAATGATAGCCTGGTCCACGTCCGCTTGCTGGGCGCGAGCAATCGCCTCATCGAGCATCAGCACGTACTTCCAGTCCTCGATTCCCTCGCGGAAGGCCTCCGTGCGCAGGCTGGGCACGATGGTGTTGTCATGGTGATTGTAGATTGCGGCGAACTTTCCTCCTCCCCGGGGCCGCCGAGCATCCCGCCACAGGAAGTCGCTCTGCCCCTGGCTGTCCCACACCCAGAAGCCGGTGCCCAGATCTCCGCGTCGCAAGGGCTCCCAGCACACGCCGCGCCGATAGCTGTCAAAGGGGTTCTCACCCTTCAGGCAGATGGAATAGGACCACAGTTCTTTCGCGTTGGCCCTTATGGCGGCCATGACCTCGGGTTTTGCCTGCCCGATGCCCTGGATGATGTCCACGTACTGGGAGAGTTCGATGTTCTGAGCATCATCAATCCCTCCCTTGATGGGCAGCGTAACGTAGGTCATAACCTGCGGATCCGTCTGCTTGACCTGGCGGGCAAACTCGATAACCTCCTGCCGCTCCTCTCCCGGAGCAGGCTCGTCCATAATGTAGAAGGCCCAGCGGTCGGGCGGGAGTCCCTTCTGCGCCAAATGGTCGCGAAACGCGACAAGCCACTTGGCAAAGAGTTCGTTGAATTTCGGGGACCAGCGCTTAAAGTTGAAAGTGGTGGCGCCAGCCTCGTGCCACTTGTAGCCCTCGCGACGGACCGGCCAGAAGCGGTACTTGTGCGTTTCTATTGTGAGCAGATACATGTCCACGCCGGACTGTAGATAACCGTCCAGAGCGCGGTCGTATTCGGCGAAATCGAGGGTGTCACTGAGCAGATTACCCTCCGCGTCGGCAAGGAAAACCGGGATCTCGGCCCAGGAAGTGACGGGAACGGAATTGATGTAGTAGTCACGGCAGTTGGCCGCGCGCTCCGCCCAGTCCTTGCCCCGGAGCAGGCTGTCCCAAACGTTCACCCGGGGGCGGCCCTCCGCCCCCAGCGCCAGAGGGTAGACCCGGAAAACCAACTCCACCTCGTGCGAGAGCTGATCGTCCAGAGAACGGATTGTCATCGTCGCCGTGTAACGGCCCGGGGCCACACCACGGGACTTGAAGGTGAGCCACAACAGCTCGTTCTCGTCAGGTGCGACCCGAAACAAGTCGCCCTCCTGCAGCTTGGGCAGGGGATCACGTTTCTTCCGCCCGGTATGCAGCAGGTACAGCGGGGCGGTGCGTACCCCCAGGATATCCCAACCTGGCACTTTGGTCTCGCCGTCCCCGGCTACGAAGTCCGTCAAAAGCACCTGCCCGTCCAGCGTCTGGGGCGTCAGATTGGTCACCACCAGGGCTGCGGACTCCCACTCCCCGCCCAGGACGCGGACGTCCAGACGCGTGGCATCCTTCTGATTAGCGGACGGCAGGTCACTGGGCATGGGTACCGTCATGGGATTGCAGGCCCAGATGATAATACCGCGGTCTGCGAGCACGGCTCGCCGCAGGCGGCGCTTGAGCGCATTGGCCTGTCGCTGATACTCCTGGACCGCGGCGGTGCTGACTACGCCCTCGCCGGGGGACGCCGCCAGCAGCGCCTCAGCGTCCTGCTCAGCCTGGGAGAAGGCCTGGCGCGATGCGGCGGAAAGGCCACTGGACTCCCCACGGGTAATCTCCAGCTCTCGCTGGAGTTCGGCCCGGATCACCGGAAGCCGGTCGGCCGGGCTCCCGAAGCTCACTTCGCCGAAGCGGTAGCGGGAGCCGGAGCTGGTACCCGTATTAGACCACTGCTGGTAAACGTCGAAGCTGTCGCCGATGATGCGCGATCTGGTGCGAGCGAGGTTGAAGTCAAAGACCTGCCCCTTCGTCACCGTGTCGCCGAAGACCGGGGTCGTGCGAATAGCAATCTCCACCACCCAGCGGTCGGCGTGTTGGTGGAAGGCCGCCCGCCAGTCGCTACCATCTCCCCCCAGGATCGGCGGTCTACACTTCGTGATGCCCTGCGCATTCATATCCACCGAGAAAGTGACAAATTGGTCGGAATTTTTGTGGGGAGCAATAAAAATGGATACATTCTCCATGTCTTGCTCGGAAATGGTCGGCTCGTAAGCGGTAACGCCTACATATAGCCACTCGCCATCGCTCAACAACCGAAACTCCAGGGGCCTATCCAGACCGCCGTAATAGCGGTAGAAGTGCGTTTGAACATCCGCCCGTGACCACACAGGTTCGTCCAGAGTGCCGTCGAGTTGGGGGGCCTCAGTGGTTGCGATGAGCGGGCAGGCCATGGACGGAAGGGGAGGGAGGGCTGCGGTAGGCAACGAGGACACGCCTATTACGCACAGTGATACAAGACAGATCTGAATGGCGAAACGGGACATGGGAAAGCCTCCTTCTAAGTTGGAATTGACTATTTGCATTCACAACTACTGCCGCATCCGAGATGCTGCAGAACGTCGCCCTCGTGCGGTGACTATGTCTGTTTCACCAGACGTACCAGCGTTCCTCCACCAGGCGGCAGGTCCAGCTTCGCCGTGGAGCCCGTAGGACTGGGTGCCCACGTACGTGTCGGCGCGTGGAACACCTCCAGCAGCCCCGGTCCCTTTAGGTGGGTAGTTACTGGATTGTTGTAGTCAAGATTGACCACCAGAACATGGCTTGGATGGCCTGCCGACTTGCCGAAACATCCCAGCAGAATGTCCGGCGGATTGGCCGATGCTGTGACCGTGAAGTGGCTGTCAGGTGGCAGTGGCTGGCCGCCCTGGGGAACATTCCCCACGTGGTAGGCACCGAGGGAGTTGAGCGGCTGCAACTCCTCGGCTACCGCGACGAAGTCGCGGTTGATACGGGATGCTGCCCAGTATATTGGCAGTGGCACTTCACTCTCTGGACAGTCCCGGAAGAATCCGCTTTTCCGGCAGAGGCGGCAGTTGTAGACGAAGTGGCTAATCCCCTGGGCGCCGTACGCCAGGGATGTATAGGTAAGCCAACGCAGTTCGTGCGCCGTTGGCGTACGCCAGCCCGGATTGAACGCACAGGCTTGGATGATGTTGACGAAGGGCACTCCGGCTTTCAGGGCCGCTTCGCGCATCAGCGCCAGATTCAGGAAGTATTGGCCGCCATCTCCATTCTTCTTAAAGTGATAGTGGTCGTAGCTGAGCAGATCCGGTCTTACTATATCCACGAACTGCCGGAGATACTCGCGGTACGCCGTTACGGTATCCCCTTCGATGCCGAGCTGTTCATTGTTGGCATACGTTGGGTAGAGGTTTATGTAAGCGACGTGTGCAGGGTCGCGCTCGCGCAGGTAGGCCACCACCTTGCCCAGTTTGGCGAAGGCCGCAGCCCCCGGTTCATCCGTCAAGTAATAGGCATACAGGGCCGGATGGTCCCGTACCTGGGCGATCTTCTCGTCAAGTGCGGAGGCCACCGCTGGGTCATCGAGGTCCGGCACGCCGATGCTGAACATACCCCTTATCCCGTAGCGGTAGTAGATGTCCAGTTGGGCAACGGTATCCGCCCAGCCCATATTCCATCCACCTGCCGCAAGCTGCGCCGCGGTGATATCGTTGAGTTCGTTATGACTTGCTGGTCCCGCCCAGTATGTTACAATGGGCTCGCCGATTCGCCACTCTGTGTCGGCGGCAGTTGCCGTCGGCAATGTCGCAAATGCGGCTCCACCTAACACACACAACAGAACATATGTTACTTTCATTGATACTTCCCTCCGGTACTGTATTCCCCACAAGGTTGCTGCTGTCTGTCATATTGGACGTTGGCTGCAATGGTTCCTCTTTTCACTGCATCGAGTAACACCGGTAATCGTGTGAGATATACTGACTGCTGGTGTAGGTCAGGTGTAAGAATAGTGCCTATCATTCAGTACAGCCGGCCACCACTGAAGTCTCAGGCTATGCTTCACAATCTTGTCGATACCGGGTATAATGTGTCTAGCGTCAGGTGCGAAGGCAAGTAGTTAGGAATTGTCCCGTCAGTACAGAGTGATAGAACAGACCTTAGGCCAGAACACGAAAGGGTCCGCAGACCATGAGCTATGCAAGAGCCATAATGGGTGTAAGTAGCCTGTTGTTAGTGCTGGTGGAAATAGGTATGGGCCAGCAGCCGTCGCCTCTGCTGGATCTGAGGCCGATTGAATTCTCACCTGCGCCAGCAGGCGAAATTGACCCACAACTACGGTGGATGATCACGGAGAAGGTGCGTGCCGCCTGGATCGGTGATGACCTGTTCGATGAGTTCCCGAACACCGACAAGACCAAGGCTGAGGTCCTGAAGGAGGCGGGCTTCAACGTAGCGATAGTCAGTATGGGCGTTGATCCGAACAACCTTGACACCAGTCCTGATATTACTAATAGGCTGGCAGACAACGTAGCAGAGGCCCACCGGGTTGGACTTCACCTGTTCATCGTCTGGCAGTATGGCACTCATCATCAGGAGCCATACCGGCGGTATCGGGGTTTGGATGGAGTCCTGGCCAAGAAAACGTGCTGTCCGCTGGACACCGAGTATATTGGACGGCATATCGGGCGATGGGCGGTAGCCATCGCTAAGGGTGGGGCCGACGGTATGATTATTGATACGGAAATGTACGGGTCTGATACCAGCGGTTATTACGCAGGCCCCTGCGTTTGTGA
>JALGTJ010000307.1 GCA_029821415.1 Candidatus Zipacnadia bacterium | reverse complement strand
ATGGAATGTGGCTCCGGCCGCAATACCGTCACGCGCAAGTCAGGCCTCTGCATACGCAACGTGCGCGACCCCTGAATACCTGCAGGCCCCCCGCCAATGACCAATACGTCTGTTTCGTGTTCGCCCATCTGCTTGGTCCCCCTGAATCGTTGTGGCCAGTAAGTGTTCCGTCTACTGGCTCTTGCCACGACATATCCACTCGGCCGTGGAGCACATTAGCTGCATCAGGTCCGAAGACCAGCGCTGCTGCATGAATCTCCTGCGCCGTTGCGCCTCTCATATTGAACCCATATTTTTGAGTTTCAGTTCCTGGCTTTTGCTATGAAAGTTTCAGCGCCACCAGATAAGCAGGCTGCCGGGACAGATGAATTATCTGCAAGCGAGTATCGAAGAAGCGTCTGAATGAATATGACTCGCCATCCTCCACCGGCTGGCTTCCCTTCGCGGTTCAAGCGGCAGGTGCAGGAACGACTCCCGCCGTTGTGGAAGAGTTCGAAATCTGACTTCCATACATCCATCGGCTGAGGGAGGAGCATATGATGATATATGCGAACAAGCAGCGTCTTATTGTCACAGCGCTGGTAGTTGCGGTTATTCTCTGCTGTTGTGGGGCATCTCAGGGGAAGAACCTTCGCTCGGCGATGTTCGTAGACAATGGGCAGCCTATGCTGCTGGACGACTCCTTCTTCATCGGCAAAACCCGGGCGGGAGACGGGTACTTGGAAATCCGCAATGCCACCTTCGAGGATTTCCCACAGTACAGGCAGCATTCCATCTGTATCGGCGTTTATGCCAGCCTGATTCTCGCGGAGGGGAACTATCACATCCGCGCCCGCCTGGGGCTGGTCCGGGAAGACCCGGAGCAACGGCCGTTCACAATGAGCGCAAAGGTTGGCTCGCACTACTACGACCTGGAATTCTCCCGGGAAGGGGTGAAGCTCAAGGGTCTGCAACTGGACGCCGTACGTTACGAGCCAATCGAGACGACCACGGCAGCGAAGGTGCATCTGGACGGACGGCCCATCACACTGGAGTTCCTCCGCCGGGGCAACCAGGTGACGGTACTGATAAATGGCGCTGTCCTGTACCAAATACCATCGCTGGAACCCTGCAGCGGGGATATCGGCCTGACCATCGAGCGGCCGGAGCTTTTGCGGGTGACCAGTTATGTCGATCCACCGACCACCTTGCGCATCTATGAATGGGCAGCCAGGGGCAATCTGTACGAGAAGTCCCCCGAGCAGGTCAAGTGGGAGGGCCTGGTTCCCCCATCCTTACGCAAGCTGAAGCGGATAGGGAATGCGCTTGCATACGTTCAAGATAAGCCCGACCTGCCCAGGGTGCTGTTGGTCGGTGACTCCATTTCGCTATATTACACCGATCCGGTGCGCAGGTTGCTGGCCGGTAAGACCAACGTCCACCGGCCGCCGGTGGGACCGGGTAAGCTGGCCGACACCCTGGACCGCATTTCGGAGTGGCTCGTCAGCGACGACTGGGATATAATTCACTTCAATTTCGGCTTGCACGAACTGGCCCGCAAAAAGGGTACTCCGGAGGACCTCGCCGAATACAGAAAAGGGCTGGAAACCGTGGTTGAGAGGCTTGAGAGGACCGGAGCGCAATTAATCTGGGCCAGCACCACTCCTGTGCCGGCAGGTGCGGCGCAGGTGGGGACCCTCAAGGGAGTGGAAGTCAAGTACAACGCAGTCCATATTACCCTACCATGAAAAGTTCTGGCTCGGCCCCAACAACATCCATTTCAACCGCCAGGGCTCGGCATTCCTCGGAGAACAGGTGGCCCGGAAGATACTTGAGGTGCTGCAGACGCTGGAGGAAGAAAGTAACCGCGACGGATAGCCGTTTATTAGTCGCATCCAAGCGAGGAGAAAGATATGTGCTTTGCGAGAAGGACGCCCACGGCGTGCTGCGTATTGGTGTGTTTGCCGCTTGTGGTGCTTTGCAGCCGCGCCGGTGCAATCACCCCGCCTGAGGACTTGCAGTCACAAAGCTGGGAGGCGCAAATGGACTTTTACAGCAATATCCGGGGATTCAACTATCAGCCCAGTTATGAAGCCAACGGTTATGCCATCTGGCGCAACTTCAAGCCCTCAATCATAGAGCGCGAACTGGCTTTGGGTAAGAAGTACTTCCCCAAAATGAACGCGGTGCGCTTGTGGCTGTCCTGGGATGCCTTTTTA
>JALGTJ010000306.1 GCA_029821415.1 Candidatus Zipacnadia bacterium | reverse complement strand
CTTCTACGGGCCAGTTGGCGGGCTGATTCGTGTCTATGATATGTTCAATCGGGCGTTAGCATCACTGGGCCGAATCTTTGAGATATTCGACGAGGTGCCGGAAATTGAAGATGCGCCTGACGCTGTCACTCTTCAGGAAGTAGCCGGGGATGTATTACTTGATAACGTCACTTTTAAATACAAAACCGGCGAGGTAGTGCTCAAAAACATCACAATTCATGCCCGGCCTGGGGAAACGGTAGCCCTGGTTGGACGCAGCGGAGCAGGTAAGACCAGCGTCATCAACTTGATCCCCCGGTTCTATGATCCGTTGGAGGATCCGTTGGAGGGGCGAGTGTTGATAGATGGCCACGACGTACGCAAAGTCACCCAGAAGTCGCTGCGCCAGCACATTGCACTGGTACTCCAGGAGACTTTTCTATTCAGCGGAACCGTCAAAGAAAACATTGCTTACGGTCGCCTGGGTGCCACCGACGAAGAAATAATCGCCGCCGCCAAGGCCGCTAATGCCCACCAGTTCATTATGGAATTGCCTGAAGGGTACGACACTCAAATTGGCGAACGCGGGGTTAAGCTGTCCGGTGGCCAACGGCAGCGCATTGCCATAGCTCGGGCCATCCTGGCCGATCCGCGCATACTTATCCTTGATGAGGCCACCTCGCTGGTAGATACTGAGGCCGAACAGGAAATCCAGCAGGCATTGGAAGGATTGATGGAGGGACGCACTGTCTTTGTGATCGCACATCGGCTCTCCACGGTACGCAACGCCGATAAGATTGTGGTTATAGAAGGAGGCGAAATCGTCGAGGAAGCGGATCACGAGACGCTAATGGAGCACAATGGTATCAACGGCAATTCAACTTAGAAGACATCTGGGGCGCAGACGCTGTTGCTCGGTATCGCGAACAGTAGACAATTACTCTACTGCCATCTTTAGCCTCCAAGTGATCCAGCCATCTAATCGAATATGTAAGAAGGAAATGCTGTGACGAAACCCGAAATAGAGCTATGATGGCGCTGGTGAGCCAGGAGGAACATAACAGGATGCGAGATGCCAAGGTACCACAAAACGGGCCTGACTCAGGCGTGGTTTAAGAGGTGAGAAACTATGGACGTCTATGAGCTGATTCAGAAGCGCCGGACAATTCGCAGATTCGAGCAGAAGCCGGTGCCTAAAGACCTGCTGGAGCGGTGCGTGAATGCCGCGCGGATCGGCCCGTCGGGAGCTAACCTCCAGCCACTCGAGTATATTGTAGTCAGCGAGCCTGAGCAGTGCCAACGGGTCTTTCCCCATACTGCCTGGGCCGGTTATCTGCCTGATTGGTCGCCCAGCCCCGAAGAGCGGCCTACGGCCTACATTTTCATTCTTACCAACCGCAATGTGCGGGCCAGTGCCCCAATGGATGTGGGTATCGCAGCACAGAGTATCACACTGGTGGCACTTGCAGAAGGAGTAGGCAGTTGCATGATCGGATCACTAGACCACAAGGCGCTGCGTCAGGTGCTGGCCGTGCCGCAGCATTGTGACATATCACTGGCAGTTGCTCTTGGTTACCCGGCCGAACAGCCGCAGATGGTAGAGGTGACTGGCGACTCGATCAAGTATTACCGAGACGAAGACGGCATCCTAAAGGTACCAAAGCGCGCTTTGGAGGATGTCCTGCACTGGCAGCGATATACCGAAAAGATTACAGAGTAGTCCACTTGGTAAGCTACCGGCTCATCGGTGCCTAAGCACTCTCACCTAATCGTTCAGTTGCTTTCATAGGGAGGATAATTGTCATGCCTCAGGTAGTATGTTTGGGCATAATCGTCGTAGACATATCGGCCCGACCGGTTGATGAGATGCCAGAAAAGGGCTTACTGAAAATGACCCAACAGGTCAGCATAGGCCTGGGAGGTCATGCTACCAACAGTGGGCGATGCCTGAGCAAACTCGGACGAGAAGTGGCCGTAATGGGCTGCATCGGCGACGATGAGCTGGGCGATCTGGCTCTGCAGGAGCTTGACCGCCACGGAATTGATACTACTGGCATCTACCGCACTTCGGTAGCCGGAACATCGGCTACCATAGTACTAATTGACAGCAGTGGCGAGCGCAGCTTTATCCATGCTGTAGGAGCCGATGGCGAAATCCGGCCCGAACAGCTTGACATGGATCTGATCACCTCGGCTGAGGTGTTCTATATGGCTGGGGCTCTGGCCATGCCGGGATTTGACGGCCCACCCCAAGCCCAGGTGATGGCAGCAGCTCAAGATGCTGGCGCGACGACTGTTCTGGACGTGGTCTGGGACGCAAGCGGTCAGTGGCTGGAGGTGCTGGGCCCTGCCCTTGAGCATACAGACATTTTCCTGCCCAGCCTGGTGGAAGCGCAACAGATCAGCGGCAGACAGGACCCCACCGAGGTTGCTAAGTTTTTCCTGGACCGAGGGATAAAGATTATAGGGTTGACCAAAGGAGAACAAGGCGCGGAGGTGTACACTGCGACGTCCGCTGAGGTGCCTGCTTACCAGGTTGATGTGGTGGATGGGACGGGCGCCGGCGACGCTTTCACCGCTGGCTTCATCCACGGATACCTGGAGGGCTGGGACCTGGAGCGGACAGCCCGCTTTGCCAGCGCCATGGGCGCTCTGGCTACTACTGCGGTGGGCACAACTACAGGTATCAAGAATTACCAACAAGTGCACAATTTCCTCAGCCAGCGCGAACCGGACTACTGGGAGTGACAATTGCCTTCAGATGGGCGGCTCCAACAGCGCAGGCGCAGATGCCAAAGAATACAAGCCGGGGCGAGACCGGAGTGAGCCCAGCCGGGCTCCACTCATCGCGTGGCTGATATTCATTATGCTGTCCGGCGTTTATCTAATCACCGCCAAGGGCTTCAGCGAAATCACTGATGTTGAAGCGTATTACCTCATTACCGAAAGCATT
>JALGTJ010000305.1 GCA_029821415.1 Candidatus Zipacnadia bacterium | reverse complement strand
CGATATACGTCCCGGCTTATTTGATGAGCATTGCAAGCCCTTGGGACGGGCGGCACTGGATGACCTATTTGGTGTGCGCCATACCGGCAATGTTCCTGCTGTTAAGGAAACTGGTTTGATCCACGGCGAGATTAATGGCCGCCGGGTGGGCACGAGGATTTCGCGCCTGGATGTAAACCCCGCCGTGGAGCTGACCACGGGTAAGGCCCTGGGGCGAGCAGGTCAGATCCCCATTGTCATTGTCAATCAGGTGGGTAGCGGGCAGGCAATACTGCTGAACTTTGCCATGTGCTGCTGAACTTTGCCATGTGCTCTTTTCCCAACCTGTCAGTTCCGGAAACGCACGAGGCGAAGGCCGACCTGCTGAGCGCAGTTTTCGCCTCCGCAGGTGTCAAATGGCCATTACATTTGCTTGATGAGAAGGGCAACCGCCGCCGCAATGTCGAAGCGGTACGTTGGCGGACCGGTGATTTGGAGGTCGTCGCCATCTACGGTCCACTGGATGATAGACGGGCCCAGTGGTACCCGCGCGAGGGCTTAATGCCCCGGTTGCGTGCTGCCGATGTGCCCCAGCCGGTGCGGATTGTCCTGCCTCAGGCCAGGTATGTGACGGAAATTGGATCGGATCACCAGATTGGCCGAACCAAGCAGTTCACTGTTCATATCCGACCGTTTCGGCCGGTGTTTGTAGTTCTCAGCAAGCGGGAGCTGCAATCTCCTGTTCTGATTGTAGTTCTCAGCAAGCGGGAGCTGCAATCTCCTGTTCTGACGCTACCTAAAGAAGCCGTGGGACCAGGTGAATCACTCAGAGTCAGGCTACATATTCCCAACGCTCAGGGGCTTCATGCGCTGAAGCTGCGTGTGACTACGCCCGACGACCAGCCTGCACCTTGGTTCAATCGTAGTGTTATGGTCGGGCCCGGCGGCGCCGAAATAGCCCTGCCACTTGCCCATAACGAACAGTTGGGCAGTTGGGCCAGTGGACGATTCAGGTAACCGACCTGTATACCAGCAGATCGGTGGCGGGCCGATTCCAGGTACGTTGAATGGGCTTGATATTGATATGAACCAGCAGCCGGAAGCTATTCGCAGAGCAGGACAAGCAATGACTGAGCACAACGGTGTGTGCTCGTACCTACTGGCCGAGTGCAGGGGGAGGACGGAAAAAGAGGCGGACAAGGCCTGCCGCTGCCTGAGCCAACTTCGCCGATTTCTAAATAAGCGCGGCGTCTTCTGTGCTGATGAACTCAGTTGAATAGGCGTTCTTCAAGTGCGGTTTCGTGGCTATTGGCTTAGTCTGTCTCTTTTCCACATCGCTCGACCAACTGACGTACAGGGGCTTATAATGCAGCGGATACATTCCCCGCCTGTCCGGCACAGCTTCAGCGCCGCCGGATGCTTGTTTGGTTGTTGTGCTATGTGCAACTAACGACTCGCCCCTGACGACTATCCTTTTTCTGCCTGTGCGCTCCATCTTGAATTGGAAACGCAGCCCCGTGGTCGGTCACACGACCACGGGGGACGTGCGCTATTGAAAGTTTTGTCGGAGGGGTGCGGGGAACCGGCTTTTTTCAAAAAGCCGGTTCCCCGCGAAAGCCGTTAAGCGAGGATTGTCCTCTCCCCTATTCCGCCTGTGCTTCCAGGTACTGGACTATCTCGGCTATTTGCTCCTCCATTCGCTCTACCAGCGCCTCTATGATCTGCGAGCGGGTTACCTTCAGGTTATGCTCCAGGAGCAGCTCTAACTTGACGGCTTCCAGCCGTTTGAGTTGCTCCATGGGCAGGTAGAACGTCACCTTTTCCGTCACCCCCGGCGGCACAATGCGTGGCTTATACCGCGCTGCCTCCTCTGCCGCCCGCAGCCGCTCCACTGCTTTTTCTGCCTTCCTGGCCGTCTCTATCATCGCCGCCACCTGCTCATTATCTTCATCACCCAGCTCCTCTATCTCCCGCAATAGCCTTCTGCCCTCCGTTATTGCCTTCTCAGTCAACTCCACTCCCTCATCGGTCCCTGCCGCTGCTGGCTTCTTCCCTCTCGTCTTTGCCGGCGGGTTCTCTACTACTTCTGGCTTTGCTCCTCCGAAGAAGTCATCCGCTTTCGGCAACTTTCGTCTCTTAGCCACGTTCAAGCACCTCCTGGGCGACCGCTCTATACACCTCAGCCGCTTCACTACCTGGGTCATATTCAATAATTGTCTGATGGGCTATTGCGGCGTCCTGGAAGCGTATAGTCTGCGGAATCATGGTATGAAAAACCAGGTTCCCAAATGCCTCCCGCACCATCCTGATAACCTCCCGATGATGCACCGTCCGCCGATCCTGCATGGTCAGTAGGATCCCGCATATCCGCAGCTTAGCGTTAGCCTCTTGCATCCGCTCTATGCTGCTATTCAACTGACGTAGCCCATGCAGCGCCAGAAACGAGCATTGTTGCGGGATTATCACCTCATCTGCCGCCCCCAACGCCGCCACTGATAGCAGCTCCAGCCCGGGCGGCAAGTCCAGTAGCACGAAATCGTAGCTCTCCCC
>JALGTJ010000304.1 GCA_029821415.1 Candidatus Zipacnadia bacterium | reverse complement strand
GGTTCAATACGGCAGCCGGCGGCGTTGTGTGGCATCGTCGGGCTGAAGCCGACCTACGGACGAGTCCCTCGCTATGGACTGATCGCCTATGCTTCGTCATTGGATCAGATCGGCCCGCTGACCCGAGATGTTACTGACTGTGCTTTGGTTATGAATATTATTGCCGGCCATGATCCTCAGGATGCCACCTGCGCTAACCTCCCCGTTCCCGACTATACCAAATACTTAACCGGGTCAGTTGACGGTCTAAAGGCGGGAGTCCCCACACAACTGCTCGGCGAAGGTATTGATCCAGAGGTGCGTAGGTGCGTTCAGGCAGCCATTGATGAGTTGCAAAATATGGGGCTGGAGTGCGAGGAAGTGCAGATGCCCCACATTGACTATAGCCTGCCGGTCTACTACATCATTGCGCCGGCGGAGTGCTCTTCCAATCTAGCCCGCTTTGATGGAGTGCGCTATGGCTATCGCACTCCGACAGAGACTAACGACATCAATGAACTGTTCGCCAAGACCCGCGCGGAGGGCTTCGGCCCCGAGGTCCGGCTGCGCATTATGCTGGGTACCTACGCACTCAGTGCCGGTTATTACGACGCATATTATCTGAAGGCCCTAAAGGTGCGTACTCTGATCAAACGCGACTTTGATAGCGCCTTTGCCAAATACGATGTACTGCTTTCCCCCACCTCGCCGACGGTCGCCTTTAAGATCGGCGAACGTGCTGATGATCCGCTGGCTATGAAACTGGCTGACATCTGCACGATTCCAGTCAATCTAGCCGGGATCCCGGCCATCAGCATTCCCTGTGGTTTTGTGGATGGCTTGCCGGTCGGCTTGCAGATAATGGGCCAGGCCTTTGAAGAGGGCAAGATCTTGCAAGTAGCATACGCTTATGAGCAGGCTACGGATTGGCACAAGCAGCATCCGGCGTTATAGACGATACCACTTACGACAGTTGCGAAGGAGGGGCGAAGATGGCTCCTGCCGAGAAGCTGTCCTGCCCTAACTGCGGCGCGCCTATCTACTATACTGACACCCAATGCCTTGCCTGCGGTGTTGCACTAGATGAGGGACGACTGGCCGACCAGGTAGCCTCCGAGTCGGCAGTGCCGGAAATTGCAATAGAGAGCCCACGGCCCGAATACGAGATTTCGCTGGAACATCCCCAGCCGTGGGACCCGACTACTATGCCCGTCGGCGGAGGCTTCTGGGTAAGACTGGGGCGCGGCTGGATATTTATGAAGCAAGCAATGACTATGTGGCTGGACGACAAGGACTTGGTTATCCCTTCGGTACTTAGCTTGTTCAACTTGGCAGCTTTCTTCGCCCTGTGCTACTGGGCATTGACGGCGACAGGCTTGTGGGGTGCGCTGATGGACAGCGAGAGCGAGGGGGGGGCGGTTTTCTGGGTCGTCGGGGCCGCAGTTGCACTCATCGCCTATGTAATAACCTACTTCTACACCGCGATGACCGTCAACCTGGTGGACACCCACCTCAAAGGCCGTGACGCTAAGCTCGGCGAGGCCTTCCGGGATGCCCTGAAAAACCTGCTCGCCTTGGTTTCGCTGGTCCGAAGCGATAGACCGCACCTGGTTAGTTGCCACTTATCTAATATTGCCGATAATCATTATTGAAGATGCCCCCCTTAAAGAGGCGATATCGCGGGCCTGGAACCTGCATCGCCGCCAGCTGGCAGACGTGATAGTTGCCGAAATCGGCGTGGTAGTGGTTAACCGGGTTCTTGGTGCTTTGGCGACGCTGACCGCGCTTGGTCTGGGAATCGTGCTCTATTTGACGAGTCCGGCGCTGCTGCCAGTTGCCATAATAGTGGCCACCGCCATTATTAGCTTCGCTATGATTTTCACCAGCTACCTGCGCACTGCATATTACACCTGCCTATACCTGTGGGCCGCTGCCAGCGAAGCCGCTCAGCAGCCCGTCCCCGCGCCCAAACCGCTGGCCGCCGCCGTTGCCTAAGGGAGTGTAAGCAATGCCCGATTCCCGCAAACTGCCGCACTCACTCAACCAGGTCTTTGCCTCCGGCGGAGCAGCCGTCGCTCCGACACGCCGGCCGGCAGGAGGAATCCGCTTGGGGTCAGTAGCCGGCATAGAGATCGGCTTGGACTATAGTTGG
>JALGTJ010000020.1 GCA_029821415.1 Candidatus Zipacnadia bacterium | reverse complement strand
TTTGGAATAAGGACTGAGCTGGCGTAACCATTGTTTGCCATTGGCGTGTGGGTACCCCCTCGGCATTTAGTGCCTTGGCCACTGTCTGGCGCCAAATAACTTGCGGTACATCGTCCACCGGCGCCTCCGATACAGGAACACGGTACGCGAATAGCCAGTATGCTGACTGTACCCCTTCGGGCTGGGGCGTCGGGATAACTCCAGGCAACTCGCTGAGGCGTTGGTGTAGGTAAGCTGCATTGCGTTGCCGCTGAGCGTTGTACTCGTCCAGGCGCTGGAGTTGGCTATAAGCCAATGCGGCATTGATTTCGGTACTGCGATACATCCAGCCCAGGCTCCGGGCATTATATTCGCGGGGGACATTGGGGTCGCTGACTTCGCCGAACGACTGCAAGAGCTTGGCCCGGCCGAACTGCTCCTCATCATCGCAGCAGAATAATCCCCCCTCGGGAGCTATCAAGTGCTTGATGCCATTGAGGCTGAAACAGCCTATATCGCCCAGTGCTCCGGCTGGGCGGCCGTGATATGTGGCACCATGAGCCTGGGCCGCATCTTCAATCACGATGAGATTGTGACGCCGGGCGATTTCGTTGATTCGATCCATATCCGCTGGCATACCGTGGATATGGACGGCAATTATGGCGCGGGTACGGTCGGTAATGTGCTCTTCAATGCTGGCGGGATCTATATTGAACGTATCCAGCTTGACATCAGCAAATACTGGAATGGCGTTGTGATGTAAGATACAAGTTGCCGAGGCTACAAAAGTGAACGCCGAGGTGATGACCTCATCGCCCGGCTCTACTCCAGCGGCAGCTACTGCGGTGTGCAGGGCGGCCGTGCCACTGTTGGTCATCAGTGTGTGCTTGCGCCCGATCCGCTGTGACCAGGCGTCCTGCAGCTTGGTGGTACTGGTGCCTGTTCCCCCCCACAGCCGCTCTTCACTGGCCGCATCAAGGACCTCGCAGACTGCCTGTTTGTCAGCCTCGGTTATGATGGGCCACGGCTTGAAGATATTCTCGGTAATTACCGGCGTGCCGCCGTTAATGGCTAACCGTTGGGACATCGTGGTGCAGCCTCCTTACTGAGTCATTACGGGTTGAGTTCGTAGCGAACGCGCAGGTAGGCAATGTCGCTGGCACTATCAGGAACTTGCGTATTGAGCTCCTGGCCTTCGTCGGTGGGCACTATTTGGTAGTCATGCGGACGCTCGTCACCGGAATGCAGCACCTGCTGGACGCTGATTACGCGTGCCTGGGGTGGTAGCGGTACTCGCGCGCGGCGCGCCTCGGTCGCAGCGATAAGCGCCTGGTTCGGGCTATAAGTGACAAGGCAGCGAGGGCTGAGGGCCAGCGCAGCATAAAAGCCGCTTAGCGGACCACGAGTGTATCTGCGGGAGGCCCGCAATTCGTCGCACTCCCATTCCACCTGACAGCGGTCGCTAATGTTGACTGGTGCATTCATGTAGACCTGCAGACCGGCGTAGCGACGGTGGTAGTCCTTTTCGGTCAGAGGCACGTGGTGCATATAAGGATGGATAGCGTGGTTTACTGATTCAATTTCTGGCGCATTCCATACTGCCATATTCATGTAGTATTCGTAACCTTTGGTACGGGTAACGAACCAAGCATCGGTGGTGAAGAAGACGTCTCGCAGTAGGCGGGTGGCAATCCGCCCGCGTTTGTAACAATCAGTCATTTGCGGTTTCCAGTGTTCGCAGAGATTAGCCTGATCGTAATACGGCTGGAAGCAGGGCTCTGCCGGTGATTGGCGGCGCACTAGCGCGTCGGGCTTGATGCGCTTGGCCTGCTGATAACACTCGCGCAGCGCCTTATATTGCATCAAGTCGCCGATGCCCCAGGAGGGGTCGTGGAAGTGATACAGACGGGGGTCGGGTGCCAGAGTGTTATGCAGCAGAAGCCAGTCAGCGTTGAGGCACCCTTCGGCATCGGAGAGCATAAACTCAATCATATCCAGCATATACTGGCGACCGCCCGGGTGAGTCCAGTCAATGTAGGCCAATGAAGGATTAGCGCCAACTTGAACTCCATGCCTCAATTGAAAATCGGGGTCTATCGGTTCGCAGAAGCATTCGGGATGCTCTTGATAGAACGGTACCGACTTGTCCACCATATACTGGTGGAGGTATAGGCCGACGCGGGTGCCCCGCTCGCGTAAACTGTCTATAGTCTGGCGCAGTCCCTCAACGCCACCCAGCTCGTCAATAACGACCTTGCTGCCATACCGATAGGACCAATACTGGTCGATGACTGCGTTTATGTGCCCTTCCAGGCCCGTGGAGGCTGCTACTTCCTCGATCCACGCCAGCCAATTCTCGGTGGTCAGTATCGTGCTGGGGTTGCCTTCTTCATCATAGGTGAAAGGCCCACCTTGCTGGCGGAGCATTTCATCCCAACACTTGAAATAGGGGTATGTCCACCATTCGGGATGGTCAGGGTCTTTTTCCACCATCCAGCCGCGAGTCTGGGAAATCGCCCGGTGGCTATCAAGCACGTCATAAGGTCCGCAAAGGCCGGGCGCGAAGTAAACCTGGGGCAGTTGCCATTCCTCACAGGAGGCCTGGACTACCTGGAAGGTCATTGAGAACTGCTGCTGTGCCATCTTCAGTCGGGTAACGCCCACGGGCAGAGCGCCGGGCACCGACAGGCCCAGCCAGTCACCATCATCCGTGAGGAAACTCAGCGCTCGTACCGGGATATTCCAGATCCAGGTGGGCGGCATATCACCCGGGTCAGTCATCCCGTGGCCGTCGGCGTCGTCCACATTCATCCCTGGGTAGGCGCTGGAGATCAGTACTTCAGCGTCAAGCGCGATATCCCAACGCCGGTCATGCTCATCGGATACGTACGTGTGCCAATCATTGCCGGTAGCTGCCGAAGTCGGGAAGTAGGTGAGACTCTCCAGGCGCTCCTGGTCGGTTTCCATCCAGTAGCAGACATAGCCGTCGCGTATGGCCAGGTGGACTGTCCCGCCCCGGTTGAGCTCAGCGCACAGGTGCGCCTCGTCAATCTCCTGCCATGTCCCTAATTCCGTAGCTTTGCCCTCAATCAGTGGAGCCAGCGAGAACTGGGCCAGGATAGCTCCAGCGCGCTGTATCTGGAGCTGGCCATTGTTTATGACGTAGTCGTATCCCTGGTGCTGCAAGCACAATTGAGTCACTAAAAGGACCTCCCGGAAGTTATGCCTCGCGAATGAGCCCGCATTGCTATGGTCCGTTGCTACGGCTGACTATTGGCCAGTGGCGGGGAGAATTCCTTCATGATAGTAGTGGCGCGCCGCTGAGCTTCGTCGGTATGCCCCACCGTGGCACCGCTATCCCTTTCCTGGAAAGACTTCAAAATGTATGCTTAGCCTTGCGTGAAGGCCCGGGACAGGTGGAGGACTGGCCTGAGACTGTTGCCGTTGAGATCGCTGCAGTTGAACCGTAACTGTACCGTCCCCGCGCGCGCTGTGCAACTGTCCGTTGTCGAGATTGAAGTACAACTGTCCAGCGAGGTGCTGGCCTATAATGAGTTGGATACTCCCGGCTGGAGTCCGTTGCGTGGCTCCACGGGGTACTGGTATAGAGACATCAGAGTAAGCTACGGCGCCCTGGAACGCGATGCGGGCGATCCGGTCGCCGTCAATCTCACCGATGCGCTCGAGCGTGTAGTGCACACCGATATGGGCAGGTTGCCCTGCGGAGCCCCCGCGTGTAGGGATTCCTATATTCATACCCCACTTATCGCCTACCCGTACAGGTTGCTCAGGCAGCCAGGGTGGAATAGCCTCCAGCAGTCTCTGCCAGTGGTGCACGGCGCTCAGTAATGGTAGCGGTACTCGGCGTAAGGTTGGGGTTGGCGCTGTTACTGGTGCGGGGACAATCAGTACTTTGCCACGGGGCGAAATTGTCAATTTGCAGGTTTGTATCCAGCACAGGACTTGTTGTAACTCCCCCAGGGCTATGATTTGGCCGTTAGCCTGGATGATACCCCGAGCCGGGTCGAGTGTCATATGAGTTGATTGGCCCTTGGCGGTCGTTTCCATGCCGAGCCGCCCGAGTTTGAAGGTGAGCGTGCCATTGCCGTGACTGTCCACCGATTCTATGCGCGCGGCCAAGCGGCCGTTCACGGTCTGCTGCACGATTTGCTGGCCGGATTGCTTCTGCTGCTGGCCGGCCCCGGCCAGCGCGCTGCCTGATACGGTGGCAGTCGCCGAGACCCAGAAGTCGTAAACCAAGTCACGCGGCGGAAAAAACTTGTGCCGCAGCAGCACTTGCTCGGCGGACACTGGCTTACCGGCGGCAAGCAGCGCCAGAAGCACCACAACTATGGCACCTGCTATTCTACGCATGGTCATTCGTCTATCACCTGACCTGAGAGGTCGATGCAGTAAACGGTTAGGCTACCTGCTAATGACAGTTTCGCGGTCGGCGGGCAGTTCCCTCCGGTGGATTTGATAGAGGCGATAGCTGCCGAGTCGGGCTACTGAGCTTGGGGCGCAGAGTCGTCCGGGCTGGCCGTATCGTAGTCCGACCTATGGCTGGGGGCCAGCACGGTTAACTCCCCGGTTTCCATATAGTCCACGCGCTCCGCGACGTTGACCACGTGGTCAGCGATACGCTCCAGGTAGCGGGCTACCAGCAGCAACGAAGCGGCCTGGGGGACAACCTCGGGATGCTTCTGCATTATCTCCTCTATCTCTTCCAGCAGCCGAGACCACATTTGGTCCACTTGCTCGTCTTCCTCGATGACCTGATGGACTAACTGTAGGTCATGATGGACAAGGGCCTCGAGGGCTCGTTCCAACATGCCGCGGACGATCTTCGCCATTTGGGGAATGTCTACCAGAGGCTTAAAATAGGTGATCTCCGCCAGCCTAATTGCGGTGCGAGCGATATCCACGGAATAGTCGCCGATCCGTTCTACGTCGGCGATGACTTTCATCACTGTGCCGATTGTGCGCAAGTCACGGGCCATCGGCTGCTGCAGAGCCAGTAGGCGCATACAATCCTGCTCAATCTCCAAATCCATCTCATCAGCGGTATCGTCCGCGCTGATGACCTCGCGAGCCAGTTCAACATCGTGTTCGGTCAAGGCGCGCACTGCCTTCTCCAGCATATCCTCCACGAAAGCGCCCATCTCCAACAAGCGCTGTTCCAGTTTCTCCATCTGTTCCTCGAAAGACTGACGAATCCGGCGCATAGCGTCTCACTCCTAACCGAAGCGGCCTCGTACGTAGTCATCGGTGCGCTGGTCTTGCGGGTTTTCGAAGATTCGGACAGTGTGATCGTACTCAATCAGCTCACCCATCAGGAAGAAGCCGGTATATTGCGAGACCCGCGAGGCCTGGTACATATTATGAGTGACAATGATAATGGTATAGTTCTCCATCAACTCGGTCATTAGCTCTTCAATGCGGAAGGTGGCGGTAGGATCCAGTGCACTGCACGGTTCATCCATCAGCACTATCTCTGGCTCAACTGCCAGTACTCGGGCAATGCACAGGCGTTGTTGTTGACCACCGGACAGGTCGGTGGCCGATTGATGTAGCTTATCTTTGACCTCGTCCCAGATTGCCGCGCTACGCAGGCTCTTTTCTACTATCTCATCAAGCTGGGTACGATCTCGGACCCCATGCAGACGGGGCCCGTAAGCGATGTTATCATAGATTGACATGGGAAAGGGATTTGGCGTCTGGAAGACCATCCCCACGCGCCGCCGTAGCTGCACTACATCGGTATCCGGACTGTAAATATCCTCGCCGTCAAGTAAAACCTTGCCCTGAACCCGGGTGCCTTCAATTACATCGTTCATCCGGTTCAGACAACGTAGGAACGATGACTTGCCGCAGCCCGATGGGCCAATCAATGCGGTGATGCGGCGGGAGGGGATGGCAATGCTGATCTGTTTGACCGCCTGGAAATCGTCGTAGAACATATCCAGGTCAATGGTCTCCAGTCGGATTTCTCCCTCGGGCCGAATAATATTCTTTGCTTCATCGGTTGCCAATAGTATCACCATCGCTGTAAGCCGCGCAGGCGGGTGCGAAGGATAATAGCAAGCAGGTTCAGTCCCAGGACTACCAGCACCAATACCAGAGCGGTCGCCCACTTGGTGGCAGAGGGGACATTGGGCACCTCGGTAGCCATTACGAATAGCTGGTAGGGTAGGACGAGAATCGGATCAAATACGGATTTCGGGAAAGGATGGGTCAATGAGAAAAACGCGGCAGTGAATAGGATCGGTGCTGTCTCGCCCGCAGCTCGGCTGATAGAGAGAATTAAGCCGGTGATAATCCCGGGTAGGGCATTGGGCAGCACTACGCGGCGCACGGTCTGCCACTTAGTGGCACCCAGCGCCAGGGAAGCCTCCCGGAGGCCTCGCGGCACCTGACGCAGCGCCTCCTCGGAAGTGCTGATGATCAGTGGTAGCACGAGCAAAGATAGGGTGCACGCGCCAGCAAGCAGCGAACGGCCGAAATGAAGCAGCGTGACGAAAAGCGCCAGCCCGAACAGGCCGTAAACCACCGAAGGAACGCCGGCTAAGTTGACTACTGCGAGGCGAATCAACCGTACCAATGGTCCGTTCCGCGCGTATTCCCTCAAGTAGATCGCCGCAGCTATTCCTAACGGTGCTGCAAAGAGTGCAGTCAGCCCAACCAGCAGGAGAGTGCCGACTATGGCGGGAAGTAAGCCTGCCTCAACTCGGAACAGCAGAGAGCCGCTCAGCCCGCTGCCACCGCGATATACCATCACGGCGATGATGGCCAATATAGGAAGAACTGCCAGAGCAGCGGCCAGCCACAGCACGGCAAAGGCCAACTTCTCGGTTTGCTGTGGGTTGAGCAGCTTCATTAAGTCTTGACTCCGCCGGCTCGTCTCACCAACACGTCAGCAAGGGTGTTGGTGACAAAAGTGATGATGAACAACATAAGACCAATAGCGAACAGAGCATAATAATGCGAGCTTTGGTAAGCGCTTTCACCCATCTCGGCAGCAATGGTAGCCGTCATCGTGCGGACGGGTCTGAAAAACCCGACCAGTCCCTGCGGGATAACTGCGGCGTTGCCCGTAACCATCAGGACAGTCATTGTCTCGCCGATCGCTCGTCCTACCCCAAGCAGGGAAGCAGCGATAATTCCCGAGCGAGCGGCGGGGACTACTACTTTGATTATGGTCTGCCAGCGAGTTGCCCCCAGCGCCAGCGAGTTGTGGCGCAGGGCCACCGGCACCGCCCGAATCGCGTCTTCGGCTATGGATACTATCATTGGCAGAGCCATTAGTGCCAGCAGTAGAGACCCAAGCGCCGCAAACTGGCCAACCGGCAGATTAAGAACATTGGCCAGCCAGGGGCCCAGCAGTAGTAACCCCAGAAAGCCGTAGACCACTGAAGGGATTGCTGCAAGCAACTCAATGAGTGGCTTGAGAACTTCCCGAAGGCGTGCAGGAGCCACTTCTGAGGCGAACACTGCGCAACTCAACCCCAGCGGGACAGCGATAAGCAGTGCGCCCAACGTCACATACAGAGAACCCAACAACAGGGGGAGCATTCCGAACTGAGCTGGCTCAGAGGTTGGCCGCCAGAAGCGGCCCCCCAGTAAGTTGCCCACTGGTACCTGTCGGAAGATTGGCAAAGCATTGCGCAGCAGAAACGCAAAGATCAGCAAGACAAAGATTATGGCCAGTATACCAGCCAGGCGAATGGCCGACTCAACAAACCATTCCCAGGTAGCAATAGCCCGTCCTTTCACATGCATCTGCGCTTTGCCTCTTTGTGGCAACTTGCGTGGCTGGGGTCTTGTAGACTGATAGTCTCTGCCAACATACAGCCGCACCTGTTGGATATAAGCAGCAGTCAGCCCCGGTGATTGGCCTGAAGCCTAAGACGACCCCAGAAACGGTCTGCTTACATCGTATAAGTAACTTTCCGTCGGCCTGGGGGCTGGTCTGGGTTCAACCGTTTGTGCAACGCAATATGATACGCCAACAACTGTCCAGCAATGATTGTTACCAGTGGCGATATATGCTCTGGCATCGGAGGTATCTCAATTGGCACATCGGCTATCTCGAGCAGAGACGGTTCATTGGAGATAACCAAGGTCTCCGCGTTGCGCTCTTCCAGAGCCATGGCAACCTCTAACATCGAGCCCAGGGCCTGCCCCTGAGGTGCGATGAGGACAGAGAGCACATCCTTGCCCAAAGCGGCGATGGGCCCATGCATAAATGAAGCTGCACTATACGCCGAGGATACAATCTGGCTGCATTCCGCAAACTTCAAAGCTGTCTCTTGAGCGGTGCACAGATCCAGACCCCTAGCCAAAACACTGGCGGTCTCCAGGTAGCGGTAACGCTCCGAACGCTGCCTAATGTGGTCTTCCTGGGCGAAGACTTGTGCCATTAGTTGGGGAACCTGTTGAATGGAGTCAATCATTTTGGTGTCTTGCGCCCAGTAAGCGGAAAGCTGATGGAGGACAGCCAAGGCTGTAGTGTATGTCTTGGTAGCGGGAATGCTCTGCTCGCGATCGGCATGGGTAAGCAGCTTGATCTGGGCGACATGACATATCGGCGATTCAGCGGTATTAGTTACGGCGGCCGTGAGTGCCGCGTGCGGGCGGGTTTGCTCCAGCAGCTCCACAACGTCACTTGCGCGGCCGGACTGTGATATCCCTAAGACAAGGGTGTCACTCAAGTCCATTTCCACTCCGTAGACGGTGAAAAGTGACGCCGATGCATTGCCAACCAGAACGTGGTTATTTACTCCGAATAGATACCGAGCAAATGTGGCGGCGTTCTCCGATGTGCCTCGGGCAGCAAGCAAAACGCGCCGAATGTCGCGCTGCCGGAGCTGCTCGGCAAAATCGGCAATGTGTTCTCGTTCGGCATCCAGCGTGGCTTGAATGGCGTGGGGCTGCTGGGAAATCTCTTCGCGAATGGTATGGGCCGAAGTTACCACCATAGTCCCCTCCTGTATTGAGGTGCTCTTGCTCGGCTATCGCGTCCGACACTGTTAATGATGCAGCTTATCATAACTGCCGGCTGACGTCAATCTTCGGATATAGCAAAAGGCAATCAGTGATAGAATGCTCAACGATAGCCTGGCCCTCCGGGCCCTTGATCCACTGGATATACTCGCCCAGCTTGCCGATCGGCTCGCCGTTGGTGTAGCAGTACAAGGCCCGCGAGATCGGGTAGCTGCGATTCTGGACGTTAGCCACGGTTGGGGGAACAGGGGCTCCCCCGCCCACCGGGGTGATCCACAGCGCCTTGACCCGCTCGTTGAGGTAGCTGAGTCCGACGTAACCGATGGCAGCCTTGGTGCTGGCGACCAGGTCAAGGACTGCCTGGTTGGAAGGCGCTGCGAGCGCTTCGGGTGCGTAGTCCCGGTCTTTGGCTGTTCCATTGAGAGTTACCACCAGATTCTTGAACGCTTCCCAGGTGCCCGATGATGAGTCGCGGTTAATCAAGACGATATCACCGCCAGTCCCGCCTACCTCACGCCACTGCCTGATCTTTCCAACGAAGATGTCGGAGAGCTGCTCAACCGATAGTTCGGTTACCGGATTACTGGGGTGAACTATGACGGCCAGTCCGTCGTAGGCTACAATATGCTCGGTCGGGTGAATGCCCGCTGCTTCCGCGGCTTTCCTCTCTTGGTCTTTTATGGGACGGGAGGCATCAGCGATCTCAGCACTGCCGGAGAGAAGAGCCTTGATACCAGTGCCCGACCCACCCCCCGAGACGGCAATCTCCACATTCGGGTGCTCGACATTGAACGCTTCCCGCCACTTCTCGGCGAGGGGCAGGACAGTAGTGGAGCCAATCTGCCGAATCGTCAGCGTCGGTTCGGCCGGAGGGCTTCAGGAATTGGGGACATCCTACCAGCATCGTCACAATAACAGCAGCCAATAACAGGCTCAGGCAAACGACCGACATCTGTTGTGAGTTCATATTTTCTCCTCCCCCGCAGCAATAATGCCCCCGTTACGCCAACAACGCTGCCGACCATACCACGGCGCGGCAGTGACGGGAAAGCCATATTTATGGAAATACTGAAAACTACGGCGTCCTGTCGTCGGGTATGCAACTCTCTTCGTTGCATTGAATGAGAAGGACCTGGCGCTGGACCAGACCAACTATTACTTTCTGGGCAGAGTAGCTGGATTCCTTCAGTCTTTATTACTCGTCTGAGCGATGTGGCGGGTACTGACTGATATCCTTGACAAAGGCGGGAGGAAAGACTATACTGCAAAGAAATGCCTTTAGGTAACGGAGGCTGGTTCGCACATATATCAACCCGTTTAAGGAGGAGATGTAAAGATGAGACGAGCAGGATTTACGTTGATAGAATTGTTGGTGGTGATTGCAATTATCGCGATCCTCGCAGCAATTCTCTTCCCAGTCTTTGCTAAGGCTCGGGAGAAGGCCCGGCAGACGAGCTGCTTGAGCAATTTCAAGCAGCAGAGCCTGGGCTTTATGATGTATGCTCAGGATTGG
>JALGTJ010000019.1 GCA_029821415.1 Candidatus Zipacnadia bacterium | reverse complement strand
GACGCCGGCGCTGCGCGAGCGCTTTGGCATCTTCCACCATCTGGACTTCTACACCGAACAGCAGTTGCAGCAGATTGTAACACGGGCGGCGCAGATTCTGGAGATAGAGCTGGATCCTGCCGGTGCCCGGGAGCTGGCCCGGCGCGCGCGGGGGACCCCCCGCATCGTCAATCGCCTGCTGCGCCGCGTCCGCGATTATGCGCAGATTGCGCTCAGCGCTATGGGCGTAGATGAGCAGGGCCTGGACAATCTGGACCGTAAGTATCTGCGGGCTATCATTGACTACTACGGCGGTGGGCCGGTCGGTGTCAATGCAATAGCGGCGACGCTGGCCGAGGAGACTGACACGTTGGAGGACATGGTTGAGCCATACCTGCTGAAAATCGGCTTTGTGATTCGTACCTCACGAGGACGGATGGCCACGCAGCGGGCGTATGACCATCTGGGTATCAGTGCGCCCGCGCCCGTACCGCCCGCTGGACAGGGGAACTTACCGTTAGATGTGGAATAGATGGTAGGACAGGCGTCTCGCCTGTCTACACACGACGGGCGGGACGCCCGTCCTACGGTAAGATTGCTGCTGGGAGGGAGTCATATGTACAAGCGAATTCTGGTGACACTGGATCAGTCCCAACTGGCCGAACAGGCCCTGCCCCACGCGGTGGCCATTGCCAAGCATATGGATGCGGTCGTTGAACTGCTGTCGGTGGTGCCGGTGTTGGACGATGAACTGGTGCAAGCCGTTGGCAGCGCCTTTGACTGGGAGGCCCAGAAGCAAGTGGCTGAGGACTACTTGAGGGGTATTCAGGCACGGGTGGAAGCCGAGGGATTGCGCTGCACTATCGCTGTCCGACAGGGTAACGTTGCCGACGAGATTATCCGCTACTGTGGCAAGGTGGGCCGGACGCTCGTTGTGATGTCCACGCATGGCCGCTCGGGGCTAGGCCGGTGGGTCTACGGCAGCGTGACCGACCGCGTCCTGCGCTACGCCGACGTTCCTGTGCTGCTGGTGCGGGCAAGCGAAGAAGGGTAGATGCGAGCTTATGGTAGCAGCGTGGTGCGGTCCCAGTATGATAAGTCGGCATCAGGCCCTTCACCGCCTTCAGCACCGTCGGCGCCGAGGCTCTTCAGATCGTAGGGCTGCGGCGGATCCCCAAGCCCAGGTGTGGTGTAAAGAAACGCCCTTCCCCAGGCATCCTTTATCACCTTGGGGTCGTCCAAATACGGCCCCCGCCAGTTGCGAGGCACCGGTGGCGTAGTTGGGCACTCAAGTAGAGCAGCTAAGCCCTGTTTGGCGGTGGGGAAATATCCGTTATTGTCAAGTGCGTATTTGGTCAGGGCATCGGCAACGACCTCAAGCCGGGTAACAGTGAGCCGCCGCTGATCAGTGGCCGTCCCGGAGACAGTCAAAAAGGCCAGGGCAATCAGCAGACCGACTATCACCGCCGTCTCCCAGACAGTGAAGCCACCGCGTCGGCTTCTGCCCTGTTTGGTCTTTGATGTTAGTTGCCAGTGGTTCATTGGGTGCATCACTCGTGTCTTGTGCTCTCGCCCAAGCTGGGGATGACCAACGGCACGGTCACTGAGAGAGGTAGTAGCTATAATGCTACGTTTATTGGATACGTCCCGTACTGCCGAGCAGTATCGAGCATCGCCTGGTAATTTTGGAATTGGGCCCATTCTGGCACGGAATTGCCCGACCCCAGACAATATCCACCACCTGGGGCCGCAACGCAGAGAAGCTCCTTCACCACAGATGCTACCTCTGAGGGAGTACCGCTCCTTAACAATTCGGTGGACACGTTGCCGATGAGGCAAAGGCGGTCGCCATACATCTGCTTGACTTGTGCGATATCCATAGCAGTGGGGTCAATTGGATGCAACGCATCCAGCCCCAAGTCGATTAAATCCTCCATAATTGGTAGCAAATTACCATCAGAGTGGAGGAAAAAGGGACGGCCTGTATTGTGACACTTGGCGGCCATTTCTTTATAGCGGGGAAACACGTGGTCCCGGAATGCCTGGGGGGCGATAATTGTGCCAGTGGTGCAGGCAAGGTCATCAACCGCCCAGACTGCCCCTACGTGTGGTAACTGGAGCACTTGCCCCAGTATATCCATTTGGATTTCGGTAATCTTGTCCATCACATCTACGAGAAATTGCTCGTCTGTTAGGAGAGAGACGGAGAAGTTCTCGAATCCCATAAGCATCCAACTGAGGGTAAATATTTTGCCCGAGACGACGATTACTTTCATGCCTTCGGGGAGCATATCCTTGACGCTGTGGAACTCGCTTATGTCTACCTGTGCCGCCGTCTCCCAGGGGAATTCCTCAAAGGTTCGGCGATCCTTGATGAAGCTGGTGTACTCGAGATTCCAGGTAGTATCGTCGTCGGCAGCGACAGCGTCTGCCAGCACATCCTCCCGGATGACTTGCGAGATCGCCGAGTCCTGGGTAACTTTCCCGGGCTTCATCATCCCCGCTGTTAAGGGGATGAAGTCATAGCCGGCCTTCACCCAGAATTCAACTTGTGATTCGAGATCAGCGTCGGTTACCTCCCGGCCCAGGAATTGGCTCTGGATCGGATACTCAACTAACACTTCACACAGGGGGACTCTATCGGGCTCCTCGTGGTTTACTGTCTTCAGTATGCGTTGGAAATCAGGCCCGTCATGCATTGTGTGGTATATCCTGCTTCACTGGCTCGTCTGTAGAGGCGGCTCGTTTGCTTCCAGCGATTGGGCAGCATTCTTCCATAGTTCTGTGTAGGCAGTCCAAATGCGGCTTGATAGGGCCGTTTGTTGACCTTCCAGGCTCGTATATCCGCATCCGAAACGGCAGATCCGGCTATGTGTGAGTGTGTTTCATTTCTTTTCTCCGCTGCTCCATATATTCGTGGGCCTGATACATAAACGCTTCCAATCGTGTCTGGGTAGTGGCCTGCTCGTCGCCGTCGTAGACCATATTCAGGAAGGGAATATTGTTGAAATCGCGGCGCACTTTCTTCAGTATTGCGTGGGAGATAGTGCCCGGCATGCAGGTGAAGGGCATGACTGATACTATCCCACTGAGGTCCTTTTCGGCGAAGTCCACCGCCTTGCCCACTGTCATTATCGCCTCGCCTTCAAAGCTACAGTGCACATAGGGGGAGGCCATCGTGAGGACCTCCGTGGTGGATGGCTCTTTGCTGTTGCGCAGAAAGCCGTCAAAGGCGGCGGCGAGCTGATGTTCGTCTTTTTGCATAATTTGGTCAACCACCAGATTCTTGAACCATAGCCCCCACTGTCTGTCAAGCTTGGCCCGCATTCCCCTACGGAAGTTCCGGTACAAGAACCATTCGCTAACCGATGCTATCCACACCTCGCCCCCCAGTGCCTCAATCTTCCTGATGAGATCCTGGTTACTGAAGCGGTTAGCCCGGATGTAGAATTCACCGACTAGCCCGATGCGCGGCCGCTGCACTGAACGGTCAACCGGAAGCTCTTTGAACTCAGCAATGCTGCGAGTCAACGCTTCCGTGAAATTGCCATGTTGACGGATTGCTTCGGTAATTCGTTCCACTCCTTGCCAGAAGACCTTTTCAGCGCTGCCTGGCTCGGTTTCATAAGGGCGTGTCTCTAGCAGGGCGTTGTTCAGCAGATCAAATCACCAACGATTCCAAGATCCTTAAAGAAGTTGCTAGCCTGGTTGGGGGCATAGATGGGCACATCTGGATAGCCGATATCGTCGAGGACCATTCGCTGGAGGGTGTTGTACTGGCCGAAACGGCAAGGGCCGCCGGAGCCGCCCATGAAGAAGGCAGCCTTGTTGCGGTCAAAGTCCGGGCGCTTGCAATATTTGACCATATCGCCGGTTGTCACAATGCAGGGAAAGCATTCCTTGCCCGAAGTATACTTGCGCCCCCAGTAGATTGTTTCGTCGTCAGGCTCAGGCAGAACCTCGGCGTCTACCCCGCACGCCTGGATAGCGGCAGCCAGTGCATAGGCATGAGCGCTCATATTGGGTATCAGGATGGTGCGATCGGTGGCCGGCTCGATGCTGAGAGGGCGGAACTGTCGTCCTCTTTCAAACTGGCGGCCGCGCGTGGAGCGTAGACTGTCCAGGAAGGCCTCACAACGGGTTATCATCCCCGCGTCGGCGCTGTGTTCGTCAATTTCAATGGTCAAAGAGGGTTTGGTGCCTAACCGTTCGCGGAAAAACCTTATCAGGAACGAATCTGGGCCACAGCCGAAGTTGGTCAGGTATATGGAATGCAACCGGTCGTCAGCGGCGATTATCTCAGCCGCCGACAGAATCTTCTGGCCGTAACCCCAGAACATATTGAACCAGTCGCGTGGCAGGCGGACATCCTCCAAGGGCAGGAAGTCCATAGGTATCGCCAGCGCCCCCAGGTCAGTCAGCTTCTTAGGCAGTTCCAGGTTGGCGCCCAGGTCGCAACCGTTATACGAGCGACTGACCACGACGATTGCGATATCATCAGGAGATAGGTTTGCCAAGATTTCTTGGCCTCGCTGTTGGCAGCCGGTTTCGAATTTCGCCAGCGCCTTCAGGCCGGCATCGATGGCTCGTGCGACATCCCTTGCGCTTCTGCCTATCTCTCGGCCTACCTGCATTAAGGCCCTTATCATGTGCTTGCGCCCCAATGCTAGGTAAACGACCGGCTTGAGCACCTTTACTCCCTGGGCCGCGAAGTCGATGGCTGCTTCCAAAGTGTAGGCCACACTCTGAGAGTAGGGGCAGAGAAACGCATCGGTCATACCTGGGTCCTTCTTCGCCAGGTTGATGACGCTGGGCAGGAAGATATAGTCAATGCCCTTGTCCAATACATCGAGAGTATGGCCCAGCATTAGCTTCATCGGGAAGCAAGGTTCTACTGTCGAATGCTGCACGCCCTGATCAATGATGTGCTTGTTGGTGGGGGAGGAGAGCACTATCTTGTATCCCAACTCGGTCAGGAAGGCGTGCCACAGCGGGTAAAGCTCATGAAACTCCAGTGCGCGCGGTATACCCACCCGAGGAGCATCAGGCGGTAGCTCGCAGGAGGGTTGATACGCGTTCATCAACATCTGTTCGCGCTCTTTGAACAGATCGGGTCCTACCCTGGGTTTCTTCTGCTTCTTTACATCATATTTCCCACAGCGGCTACCGTAGAATAGCGGCTCCTGCCCTTCGATGGTGACTTTGTTGATCTCGCATTCATTGGGGCAGTCCTTACAGATGAATGACTCCATTTCATAAGAAAGCTCCGAAAAGCCAAAGCCCTTGAAGTTGCTACCGGCGCCAGTATCTTCGTCCATCGCCAGGAGTGCACAGCCGATTGCGCCGATAACTTCGTTGTCTGGAGGCACGATTATTGGTTTGCCGGTGACCTTTTCGAAGGCAGCAACCACTGCGCGGTTGAGTGCTGTCCCCCCCTGAAAGAAGATGCGGTCGCCAATGCGGCCGTGTTCGACAACGCGATTCAAGTAGTTGAAGACGATGGAATAGGCCAGGCCGGCACAGATGTCCTCTTTGATAGCCCCGGACTGCTGGTGACGGGTGACCTGAGTCTCCATAAAGACGGTGCAGCGCTCGCCGAGGTTGGCAGGGGCCTGGGACTGGAAGGCCAGATTAGCGAACTCATCCTTGATGGAGATGTCCAGTCGTTCCGCCTGCTCTTCCAGAAAGGAACCGGTCCCTGCCGCACAGACTTTGTTCATAGCGAAGTCCACCACCGCACCGCCCTGTAAGCTGGTATACTTGCTGTCCTGGCCGCCGATCTCAAAGATGGTGTCTACGTCTGGCGCGATCTGTAAAGCACCGCGGGCGTGGGCGGTGATTTCGTTCTTAATGATATCAGCGCCGATGACATCGCCGATGAAGTAGCGGCCCGATCCGGTTGTTCCCACACCACGAATGTCTAAGATGTCGCCGTACTTTTCGCCGATGCGCCGCAAGCCCTCCTGAACTGCTGCCAGCGGACGCCCTGCCGTCATCAGATATTCCTTGGCCAGGACATTGGTGTCCGTGTCGATGACCGCCAGACAGGTACTGATTGAGCCGACGTCAACACCCAGGTAAGCGGGTATCTTCTGGCCAGGCTCAACAGTAGGCGTAATCAGACGCGAGGGCTGGATGGTTGACTTCTCTATGTTCAGCGGCTCGAGGTCCTTCTCGTCACCGGCGTGAACTTGGTAGCGGCGTAACTCCTCCAGCTTATCCAGATCCGGCGTCCGAATGCTGCTCTCGCGAGCCTTAAAGACCGCCCCGATTGCTCCCATCGCCGCGAAGTGCTGCGGGATGATGAGCTGGTCATCATCAGCCTCAAAGACTTCTTTGATGGCGCGAACCATGCCGGGGTTAGCGGCCAGTCCGCCGTGGAAAGACAGAGGCGGAGTAATGTCAGCGCCTGACCCCACAGTGCTCTTGAAGTTGCGAGCCAGTGCAAAGCAAAGGCCAGCAACAATGTCATGCTCCGGGGTGGCCTTCTGCTGAAGGTGGATCATGTCAGTCTTGGCAAAGACGCTGCAACGACCGGCTACTCGGGGGGGATGTTCCGACTGCAACGCCAGTTGGCCGAATTCCTCAATATCCAGCCCCAACCGTGAGGCTTGCTGATCCAGGAATGAGCCGGTGCCTGCCGCGCAGGCGGCGTTCATAGCAAAGTCGGCCACCTCACCGCTGCCCTTTTCCTGGGAATCCTCGATAAAAATCAGCTTGGAGTCCTCTCCGCCTATTTCAATCACGGTCTTGACTTGTGGGAAGAGTCGCCGAGTGGCGGTGGCCTGAGCCACTACCTCGTTGACGAAGTTGACATCCAGTATGCGTGCCACGGTTCGCCCGCCGTTCCCGGTGGCAGCTAGCCCGGCGATGCGCTCGCGCCCGTAGCTGTCTGCGGCCTGCTGGATCGCTTCAGCAGCCCTTTGCATAGGGTGTGCGTGGTGGCGGATATACTGCTCTTCTATTATGTTATCCTGAGCATCTATGACTACCAGATTGACACTGACTGAGCCAACGTCAATGCCCAGGTACAAATCGCCGCTACCCATCAGGCAAGTCTCCTTACAAAACAGCGTGCAGCCATATTTCAGAGAGCACGCTTGCTAATCGTCTACCACATATCGGCCTTGAATTATACAACATCTACAGGCCGCTTGCAACCGCAGCGGAGCCAGCATCGTCGTTGTGCTTAATTGGTACTCGTTGATTGTATACCAGTCAGGGCTGTGTTATAATCGAGATATTGAGGCATATTGCGAGAGGAAGCTGTTATGATTGATTACCGCAGCCGCTGGCAACGTCGCCGGCGGCGCAAAACCAAGGTGCGCTGGGTGATTATTGGTGGCGCTGCTCTACTGGCAGCGGCGATCTTCATAGCGATAGCTTTGCTGAGCCGTCACTCGGTAGTATGGCGATATCATCCACTTTTGCGAGGAGTGCCTTACTTCACAGCAGACGCCGGCAAGTTGTTGGTCGCCTGGTCCAGCGGAATGGTGCGTACCCTCGAACTTGCTACGGGCAGGGAGGCCGGACTGGTGGAATATGCGCGGCCGTTCGCCTTTTGGGCTGCTCCGGCTATAAGCTCTGGCCTGGTAGTTGTGGGCAGTGACGACTTTCATGTCCAGGCTCTGTCTGTAAAAACTGGCAAGCTCCGCTGGAAGTACCGGACCGGCGGGTCAGTGTTGGCGCGTCCGGTGATAGACCGTGAGCAAGTGTTGATTGGTTCCAGCGATGGCTATCTATACTGCTTGGATTTGCCCACTGGGGTGCTAATATGGAAAACGGACTGCGCGGGACAAATTGCGGGAGCAGCAGCGCTGGTTGGGGACATAGTGGTCGTAGGCACCACTGCAGGTCGCCTGGTGGGCATAGACCGGGGCACAGGCCGCAGGCTTTTTATGGTTGGGACGGAAGCTGCGGTGATGGGACCGGCGTTGGCCATAGAGGATCATACTGTGACGGTCGGGTGTGATGACGGTCGCCAATACATGCTGGATGTGTATAAGCCCCAGCAATGCCGCACTATTGAAGTCGGTGGTCTACTGCGCTTGCAGCCAATAGTGGACAATGAGCATATCTACGTGGCCAGCAGTAGTGGAAGGATAGTCGCAACGGACATTGAAGGAACCAGCCAATTGTGGGAGCGGGACTTGGGGACGGTCTTAACTGCTGGTCTGGCTGCCGACGATGAATGTCTGTACGTGGGTACATTGACGGGACGGGTCTTTGCTATTAGTCGCCACAGCGGCACCATTCGTCATCGTTGGGAATTGCCGCAGCCGGTAGTCGGTTCGCTGGTGGTCAGTGGTGAGCTGGTGGTAGCCGGATTGGCTGATGGCCAGATAGTGGCCTTGTCCACCGTGAATTGAGCAGTTTTTGAACTATGCTGATCAATAACTCTTGCTGGCTGAGATTACCACATTTCTATTATGGCTGAACAGGAACTATCACCACGCAACCTTGTGTTGGGTGTTATTAATGGAACGCTGATATGGGCCTCGCAGGCCTTCCTGGATCCAACTACCGTTCTCACAGTTTTTGCGTTGGACCTAATGGGTGGCAATGTCCTTTGGGTCGGGGTTCTCATCTCGCTCATCACCATGGGGACGTACTGGCCCCAAGCAGTGTTGGCCAGTGTTTTCGAAAGCCAGCCGCGATATATGCCGTACTATCGCCTGTCAACAGTCCTCCGAGTTATCGCCCGGTTCGGTATCTGGCTGGCCATCGCAGGTGTAGGTGCAAGCCAACCGTTGACATTGTTCATCGTGGTTGTGGTATTGCTCTTTGCATTTACTTCCGCTGCCGGCGTGGGAATCACTCCGTTCTACGGCATTGTCGGTGATACTATCCCCGTGACCTGGCGGGGCAAGTTCTTCGGGTTGCGTTTTCTGTTAGGCGGGATCGCCAGCCTGGGGGCCGGTCTCTATGTGAAGCACGTGCTCAGCCAGGCCAGCGGATTCACTTTTCCCGACAACTATGCTCATCTTGCCCTACTTACGGCAATCACCGGTCTGGTGGGTTGGGGGGTATTCTGCTTTATGAGCGAATCGGCTCACCCCAGTCGCAGTCGCCGGTTGGCGCTGGGCAAACAGTTGGCACGGGGTCCCCGGCTCTTCCGCCGCAACGCCAACTTCCGCCGGCTGGTCCGGGCGCGGGCCTTCTTTGAGATTGCTCAGGCTCTATGCTTACCCTTTATTGTGCCCTTTGCTCTGCAGGTGGGAGGCGTGGCCAAGGCCCTGGTTGGGCTGTTTCTGGTAGCGCGAATGCTGAGCTTTTCGGGGGGCAGCATTCTGTGGAGCTACATCTCTGACAACATAGGTAATCGGTTACTGTTGCTGATCTCGGGCATCTGCGCCATTGCCTTGCCTGCGATGATATTGCTGGGGCCACGTGTGCCACAAGCTCCGCTACTGCCCAGCTACGGTCTTGATCTGCGCGATGGCTACTTCGTGCTCGTCTTTGCCATGGCTGGATTGTTTCTCGGCAGCCAGTTATTGGGGCAGACTAACTATTTGCTGGAGATAAGTGATACCCGCACCAGGCCTACGTATCTGGGGTTCTATTTCAGCGTTTTGATACCGTTGGCCTGGATGCCCTTGGTGGGTTCATTGATAATCGGGCATGCCGGACGTTACCAGTTGGGGTTTGTACTGAGTCTGGTTGCAGGTATTGGTCTGTTGATCAATGCCGTCAACCTTGGGGAGCCCAGGAACGAAGATTAAAAAAATACCGCCGGGCGTACGAGCATTCCCGAACTCATACACCAGACGGGCGCCTCATTCTCCGGTTACTGGCCTTGGGTGAAAGCGCCAGAAGAAACCCCCGGAGGCAAAGCTTAATTACGCCAAACAGCCTGTTTTTCTATAACACTTTAGCGCCGCTAAATGTTCCGTCTGGCTGCCGGGTTTTGTTACTGGCCACGATTGGGCCTAAGCAAGTGCTGCGCCGGTGGTAGTGCAGGTCAGATTTCCGTGCTTAACGCCGCGTTGGGCAATGAGGCGATCGGCCAAACTGCGGATTGTCTGCGCAGGCCCCTTGACAATAATGACCTCCAAACAGTTGTGCTGGTCAAGGTGAACGTGGGTGTTGGCATAGATGTGGGCGGTATGTTCGTGCTGCTGGTGGGTGAGCTTATGCTCTACGCCGGGGACGTGGTGGTCGTAGACCAGGGTGATGGTGCCAACCACGGAGCTCTGGGAGTCTTCCCATTGTCTTTGGACCAGATAGTTGCGGATAAGATCGCGGATGGCCTCCGACCGGTTTTGGTAGCCGGCATTTTTGATGAGTTGGTCGAAGCTGTGCAGTAGTTCGTCATCAATGGATATGCCAAATCGGGTTAGATTACTCAAGCTAATACCTCCTTGGTAAGGGATCTGACTATAGGATAGCGAGTTTCGGGGCAAGTGACAAGCTGCTTTGCTTTTGTCCACAGTTGTGATATAATAACACGATTTTAAAATATGGAATGTTGGGCTCATCAACTAAGGAGTTGAGGTCTACCGTGGGTCTCCGAACCAAGCGAATTGGCCTGGCCATCTTTATTTTTGCCTGTATCATGGTTGTTGTTCTTGCCGGTTGTGGCGAGAAACCAGTAGCTGTGGTAAATGGTCACCGGATTACCGAGAAGGAGTTTGTTGGCAAACTGAAGGAAGCGGCAGGCAGACAGATTCTGCAGCAGATGATTGACCGCCAGATTATTGAAGATGCTTTCCAAAAAGCAGGCTTGAAGCTGTCGGAGGAGGATATCGCTGCCAGTATTCAGGAGATGCAGAGCCGCGCTCCATCCCCGGCAGCATTTGAGGAGTACTTGGCAGCTCGTGGAGTGACTCTTGAAGACTTGCGTAATGACCTGGAGCTGCAGATGAAGGTCGAGCTGCTGGCAACGAAAGATGTCGCCGTCACTGAACAACAGCTAAAGGAGTTCTACAAGGAGCACAAGGATCGGTACGACAAACCCTTGCGTGTGAAGATGAGCGAGATAGTCACGCCAGGCAAGCAGCAGGCCGAGCAAGCCCTGGAAGCACTCAAGAAAGGCAATGTCAGCTTCGCTGATGTTGCCCAGCAGTTCTCGATTAGCCCAGCGACTCGCCAATATGGTGGCCAGCGCCCCGTTACGCCCATTGACCAGATCTTCCCTATGGAGCTACGGCAAGCGGTGTATAGCGCGAAAGAGGGTGAGTTGCTTGGCCCTATTGAGACCCAGCAAGGCTGGTATGTGCTACAGATTGACCAACGTTTGCCCGCGCAGACAGCGACATTTGAAAGCGCCAAAGACCAGGTAACCAAGGACTTCAAAAGGTCCAAGGCAGTATCCATTGACAAACTACTCAAGCAACTGCGGCAGGAGGCTGTCGTAAAAGTCGTCGCTCCGGAGTACAGTAAGCTGGCTGACCTGTATGCTGGCCCCAAGCAGCTACCGGAATTCGGCGAAGAGCAGTCTCCAGCAGTGGTCAGTCCTAAGCCCCAGAAATCGGCTCCACCACCTGCTGAGCAGGGCAAATAGCCGATAGCTTACATAGTAGAGACTGCGATACCAGCAACCGCCCAGCAGGTCGGTTGCTGGTTGGTGAAGGTATTCCACCCCAATGGAGGAGTTTGACCGACTTGTAGAAGTAATAGCCACACTGCGCGGCCCTAAGGGCTGTCCCTGGGACCGCCAGCAGGACTGGGCAAGCCTCAGGCACTACCTATTGGAGGAAGTCTATGAGGTCCTGGAGGCGGTTGACACCGGTGCTGATGAGAAGTTATACGGCGAGCTTGGTGACATCCTGCTGATGGTGGTAATGTATGCACAGATTGCTGCTGAGCAGAATCGCTTTGACATCGGCGACGTTATTACCCGGATCACTGACAAGCTCATCTATCGCCATCCTCATGTCTTCGGCGATGTGGAGGTTGCCGATACCAAAGAAGTAGTGGATAATTGGGAGCAGCTTAAGCAACACGAGGCTGATATGGAACCGCGCCAGTCCGTCTTGGACGGAGTCCCTAAGTCGCTGCCAGCTCTCCAGCAAGCCCAAGAGTTGCAGAGGAAGGCGGCTCGAGTTGGTTATGACTGGGATAGCATAGAAGGCCCCTGGAAGAAGCTGTTTGAGGAAATTGAGGAGTTGCAGGAGGCTGCCGATAGCGGTACGGATGAGGCCGTTGTCCACGAACTCGGTGACGTGTTGTTTGCGGTAGTGAATCTGGCCCGGTTTCTGAATATCTGTGCCGAGGATGCATTGCGGGTAGGCAACCGGCGATTTGAACAACGCTTCCGCCAGGCAGAGCAGCAGGCCATGGCCAGCGGCCGTAACCTCTCAGAGATGACTTTGGAGGAACTTGACAAGCTGTGGGAGCAGGCCAAGATAGCTCAGAACAGATGAGGTTGGATCAGTTCCTGGCTAATGCTGGTTGCATCCCGCGGCGCACCCAAGCCAAGCAGGCCTGTGACGAGGGGCTGGTGGAAGTAGACGGCAAGGTGGCTAAGCCTGCCGCCCCAGTACGGATCGGCCAGCAGATCACTGTCAAGACCGGAATGACGGTTCGCACGTATCGTATATTGCAGCTTCCGCGACGCCCCGTTCGGCGCCAGGAGCGCGGCGAGTACACAGAGCTGCTCAGTTCGCAACCAATTGACGGACCAGATTTTTAGGAATAGCTCTTCGTACATTGATATAGGAGGTCAAAGATGTCAGATTTCAAACGATGTTACATGTTCAACGAAGATATGGACGCGCTGACTCAGGAGCTGGCCGCAGTAGGCCGGGGTTTGAAGGATTTGCTGGGGGGCAAGGGCTCTAACCTGTGTCTGATGACCAATGCTGGGATTCCGGTTCCGCCCGGGTTTACCGTGA
>JALGTJ010000303.1 GCA_029821415.1 Candidatus Zipacnadia bacterium | reverse complement strand
GATCTCCTCTTGCTCCAGCTAATGCAGCAGCTCCAGCGCGGCGCATATCCGAATAGTTGCGGTTGCTTGAACAGATACCAGACTGCCAACTGCCCGAAGATTCCTACGTATCCAGCCTCCCCCCTTCAAACTTTCCCTCCAATGTGATACACTCTACGCAGTCCGCGATGTTTCAGATGGCCGCAGGAATTAGTGGGGAGCACCTGTCGCCCCAATAAGAATCACATCCAAGGAGTCGCTATTGTGTCTGACCGTTACGACTTTACCAGCATCGAACCCAAATGGCAGCAACTATGGCGCGAGCAGGAGCTGTTCCAGAGTACCGACAGCGCTGACCGGGAGAAATTCTACTACCTGGATATGTACCCGTATCCGTCCGGCGAGCTGCATATGGGCCATGTACGCAACTATATCATCGGCGATGTCATCGCCCGCTATATGCACATGCGCGGGTATAATGTGATGCACCCGATGGGCTGGGACGCGTTTGGACTGCCCGCCGAGAACGCTGCCATCGAGCGCGGGATTCATCCGGCCCAGTGGACTGAGCAGTGCATCATCCGGATGAAAGAGCAGTTCGATGCGGTTCGATGCGCTGGGCATCAGCTACGACTGGAGCCGCGAGGTCAACGCCTCCGCGCCCGACTACTACAAGTGGACGCAGTGGCTATTCCTGCAACTGTATCACAACGGGCTGGCCTACCGGGGAGAGGCGCCGGTCAACTGGTGCCCCTCGTGTCAGACGGTGCTGGCCAACGAAGAACTGGAAGGCAATGTCTGCGAGCGCTGCGGTACGCCGGTCGAGCGCCGCCAGGTCTCCGGTCAATGGTACTTCGCCATCACCAAGTACGCCCAGAAGCTGCTGGATGACATGGAACTGCTGGAGAACTGGCCGGAGCGAGTGCGAGTGATGCAGGAGAATTGGATCGGCCGCTCCGAGGGCGTGCAGTTCAAGCTGCCGCTGGACGGCCACGCGGGCGCAATCGAAGTCTTCACCACCCGCATTGACACTATCTACGGGATTACTTTTATGGCGCTGGCCCCCGAGCATCCGCTGGTCAATGAGCTGGTGGCGGACACTGCTTACGAAGAGCCGGTACAAGCGTTTGTGCGCGAGGCGCTGGCCGAGGGCGAAATCGCGCGCGGCTCCGAAGAGGTCGAGAAGCGTGGTATCTTCATCGGCGCGTACTGCACTCATCCCCTGACCGGCGAGAAGATACCAATCTGGGTGACCAACTACGTACTGATGGAGTATGGCACCGGCGCGATTATGGCGGTGCCCGCCCACGATCAACGCGACCTGGAGTTCGCCCGCAAATACGATATCCCCGTCAGGGTAGTAATCCAGCCACCGGATGAACAGTTGGACGCGACCACTATGACTGAGGCCTGGGAGGAGCCTGGCGTCCAGGTCAACTGCGACCAGTTTTCCGGAATGGACAGTGAGCAGGCTCAGGAGGCCATCGCTGACCACCTGGAAGAGCAGGGCATCGGGCAGCGGGCGATCAACTGGCGGCTGCGCGACTGGCTACTGAGTCGGCAGCGCTACTGGGGCTGCCCTATTCCTATGATATACTGCGAGAAGTGCGGGGAGGTGCCCGTGCCTGAAGAGGACCTGCCGGTGCTACTGCCCACCGATGCCGAGTTCAAGCCGACTGGCGAATCCCCGCTGGCCGATGTGCCTGCCTTCGTCAATACCACCTGTCCGCAGTGCGGTGGACCGGCTCAGCGCGAGATTGATACGATGACCACCTTCGTGGACTCGTCCTGGTACTTCCTGCGCTATACCAGCCCGGATGCTGATGACGTCCCCTTCCAGCGCGACGCTGTAGACTACTGGCTGCCGGTGGACAAGTATGTGGGCGGCATTGAACACGCCGTCCGGCATCTGCTCTACGCCCGCTTCATTACCAAAGTTCTGTATGATCTGGGCCATATTGGCTTCTCTGAGCCGTTTGCGGAGCTGTTTACTCAGGGGATGATCTACAAAGACGGCGCGAAAATGAGCAAATCCAAGGGCAATGTGGTCACGCCCAACGAGATCAGCACCCGCTACGGCGCGGATACTGGCCGGGTTTTCATCCTCTTCGTCGGCCCACCGGATCAGGATGCCGAGTGGAGCGACCGAGGCGTGGAGGGTGCGCACCGCTTCCTGAAGCGCGTCTGGCGACTGGTTACTGAGAATACTGAT
>JALGTJ010000302.1 GCA_029821415.1 Candidatus Zipacnadia bacterium | reverse complement strand
TGGCGCCCACTTCGCGCCATCCCACACGGCACAGTTGAGCGTGTGCTGGCGGGCCACCACGCCGGCGCGGGCCACATCCACGGAGCTCACCCACGCCACCCAGGGAGTGCCCTTGCTGTCCACGCAAATGCTGGGAAACAGATCCCAGGCTCGCGGCTCGGGATTCTGCTCCTCGGCTGACAAATAGGCTGTAATCACGCGAAAGGCTCCGTCCAGATAAGCGTTGAAAGCAATCCACACAGCCCCGTCTTGCGCCGCAGCTAAGCAGGGCCGCATATGGAAGCCCTTGACAGCGGGGAATTGTATTGGTGCCGACCACTCGCTGCCGTCATAGATGTGGACACCAACCCGGGGAGGCTCACCATGGTCCCATGCACAGTGGGCCAGCCACAGCCGGCCCTGGCTGTCGCAACTGCCGGCTACGTGGAAAGTAAAGGCCTTCTCGGTAGGTAGCACGACTGGCGGGGACCATTCTTCGTCGTAGCGGCGGGCCACTGTTTCCCATCGCTCTTCCCGGCGCTGCGACCAAGCACACCATATCCCGCCGTTGGGGTCAGGGGCCAGCGTCGGCTCGAAGCACAGGCCAACCGGCGAGATTATTTGCGTCTCCGGGTAGACCTCCGGCGAGTAAACTCGGATAGCTTCCAGATCACCCTCGTTCGAATGCCAGGCGGCCCATCGGCGGCCGCGACTGTCTCGGCTGACGGCAAACTGGCGGGGTGAATAGGGCGCGCCTTTCTTTATGGAATTAAGGTCATTTTCAGACAATGCTATTCTGGATTGGGGTTGTGAAGCATCTTTGTCCGCAGGCTCTGGGTCCATACACACATCAAGTCTCCCTGTCACTGCTTGGTTGGCAGACAGCTTACCATTGATAAGAGTATTCTTTGAGTCCGGGGCAACCTCCTGCCTGGTCGGTGTGGTCACCAGGTGGAGGGCCTTGGTCGACCGAGTGTAGGCGAGCACGACCGGGAGCGGAGTGAATTGCCGCCGTTGGCTTGACGGGCATAGAGGCACGGAGTAGAATAAGCCTCAATATAACCGGGATGGTTTGCCAAGGGTTTGTTTATTAGCAAAACCGACTGGGCTTTTGTGCAGAAGGGGAGCTTCCAAGATGACCCCGCGCGAACGAGTATTGGCTGCACTTCAACTTGAGGAAGCCGACCGTATACCAATTCATGATAGTCCATGGGTGGCCACTATTGAGCGATGGCATAACGAAGGACTACCAGTAGAGGTAAATCCCGCCGAATACTTTGATTACGAAATCGTGACCTTCGGTGCTGACACCACTCCGATGTTCCCTATTGAAGTAATTGATGAGGATGAGGAGTACATCCTTAGGACTACGTCTTTTGGTGGGCTACGGCGTGATCATAAAGATTACTCATCTACTCCCGAAATTATTGACTATCCGGCACGGCTGATGACCATCGCGGAGAGGAGTCTATGCTGGAGGTCGGACGCACCGACCGGCGTCTGGGGCTGCCCGGTTGGCAACGGGCCTATGACCAGGACCGGTTTATCTTCTATGGAGTTGCGTTCGGTTATGATAAAATCCAGTCCTATGTAGCTTCCGAGCAACTGCTGATAGCCATTGCCACTGAGCCAGATTGGGTGCGGGATATGTATGAGACGGATGCGACCTTGGATATTCAAATGTATGAGATAATGAAAGAGGGTGGCTTCCAATTCGACGGCGCCTTTATCTTCTGTGATCTGGGCTATCGCAATGGTCTGCTGTTTTCGCCTCATCACTATGATGAACAGTTGCGTCCTACATTCCAGCGCCTGGTTGACTACTTTCACGGAGAGGGTTTACCGGTAGTTCTGCACAGTTGCGGCTGCGTTAAAGAGCTTATCCCTAAGTTCATTGAGGATGGCCTGGACTGCCTGCAACCCCTGGAGCAAAAGGCAGGAATGGACCTGCTGGAATTGAAGAGAGACTTCGGCGATAAGCTGGCCTTTATGGGGGGTATTGACGTGCGGGCGATGGCCGATCCAGATCCGGCGGTGATTGAAGAGGAGATACGGACGAAGATTCCCATGGCCAAGCAGGGCGGGGGCTACATTTACCACTCCGATCACTCGGTTCCCAATAACGTGAGTTTTTCGCAGTACGAGCATGTTCTGGATCTGGTCAGGCGGTATGGTAACTACTGACCGGGTCACCGTAGGCTGGTGGACACTACTTAACACCCCTCCTTACGAACTTTGAACCCATTCCCCAATCCTTACACTTAAGGTGACTAAATGAACAAGCAGTTGTCTGAACACAAGATGTTCTTCCCTCAATACCGGAAGGGGAAGCTGGGAGTTGAGCTATTTGAGGGCACTATTCTCGAGCATGCGCAGAAGCTGGGAGTAGCAATTGACGCCGAATGCGATGGCGATGGGAGCTGCGGGAAGTGTGTGGTAAGAATCGAGCGAGGGCAGGAGGCACTAAGCCCTCGCACCGAAGCTGAGCAGAAATTTAATCTGGATAGTTCCCAGCGATTGGCTTGCCAGGCTAAGGTTGTCAAGCCTGCTGACATCTATGTGTACATCAAGAGCGCGGGCAGTTATTCAATTCTCAGCGACACCGTCCGACATGAACTGGAGATAGACCCGCTGGTGCGCTGCATAGATGGGCAAGTTGTCTGGAGTGGACCGCCGGGCCAGCGAGTCCTGGGGCCCTGTCAGGGGGCCATGTATGGGCTTGCCCTGGACGTTGGCACTACTACCCTGGTCTGCCAATTGCTGGATCTGGAAACTGGCCAGCAGGTTGCTACCCTCGCTCGCAAGAATCCGCAGGCCGCCTACGGCGATGACGTAATTTCGCGCATTGACTACACTATGCGCCACGAACATGGCCTGGAGGAACTCCAGGCTGTGGTCATTGCGGCGGCCAACGGAATCATCCAAGAATTCACCGGGCAAGTCGGGGTAAGGCCCGAGACCATCTATGAGGCAGTGGTGGTAGGCAATCCCACTATGCGTAATCTTTTCTTCGGCTTAGAAGTAAAATCACTCGGTGTTATTCC
>JALGTJ010000018.1 GCA_029821415.1 Candidatus Zipacnadia bacterium | reverse complement strand
GCTTTGATAGCTATTATGGTTGTCTTGATTGTCGGCGTTGCTACGGGCGCGTATTTTAAACTGATTAAGCCTGTAGAAGCCGAACTTAGCAGCGTGCAGGCAAAGCTGCAACAGCAACAGGCCACGGCGGATAAGCTGGAATCGGCCAAGGAAGACCTGATTAAGGTAACTGGTCGCTGGCTGGGGGCGGATACCAAGCTACAGAAGCTGATGGACAAGCGAAGCATCAAGCTGTCCTTCGGTCAACCGCTGCCCGCTTTGTTTGCCTCTTTGTGGCCGGAGATGCGACGCAACCTAGCCCGCACAATTGAGGAGTGGGTAACAGGCCAGGGCGTGAAGATCACCTCTGGGGCTAGTATTCCCGCTCCGCCTAGTCTGCCTCCGGCGCCGCCGAGCAACGGCTTCTATCAGGTGGCCCAGATCACTCTGGGTATCCAAGGGACGCTGTCCGACATTGAGAAGCTATACCGAGCACTGCCTGAGTTCCCCCGCATTGCTACGATTGAGGGCTTGTCATTATCGGGCCAAGGCAATACAATAAGTGCAACTTTACCTATGACGATCTACTTATTGGTAGAGGTCCCGCCAGGTTTGGCGGCAGCCGGAGCGGGGATGGCCGGTGGAATGGGCATGGGTGGCCCGATGATGGGGCCAGGAGGAATGCCGGGGCCAGGAGGAATGCCAGGGCCGGGAGGAATGCCGCCAGGGCCGGGAGGAATGCCGCCTGGAGCAGGCGGACCAGGTACAATGCCAGTCCCGCCTGGACCGGGGCGTTAGGGTGTATAATAATTTGGAGAAATTACAAGTGTCCACCAAACGCAAAGCAAAAATTATGATGGCGGGCGGGCTTGGTTCGTTGATGATCGCGCTGGCACTGCTACTCATGGTTGTGTTGCCGGCAACTCAAATAGGTAGCATAACGACTGAAGCCCAGCCGCAGATGCCGGGCCCGCCAGGGGCTGCGCCGCCCATGCCCGGGGGTATGCCGGGGCCTCCCATGCCTGGAGGAGCACCTACTCTCGGTGGAATGGGTATGATGGGTACCGGAATAGGTATGGGGATGGGGGCAGCGCCAGCTCCGGTGGAGAGTAGCTTCACAGGCGATCCGTTTGAGAATAGCCAGCCTAATCCTTTCTCTGGAGGCATCGGTATAGAGACGCCAGCGGCAGTAACGCGTGCTACCACGTATGGGCCAGTCTGGTCGGAGTTGCCACTTGCCAGTCGTATCGGGATTGGGCCAGCCCAGCGGCGGCCAGAGCGTGAGCCGGTGGCCGCTCCGGAAGTTGCCGAGGTCAAGTTTATGCGTATCAGCAGTATTATGTGGGCTGGCGATCGGCCTCTGGCCATCTATGAAATGAGGGATGGCAAGACCGGAAGTGTCCAACCTGGGGACATAGTTGATGATTGGTTAGTGGAGCAAATTGGGCAGGACTATGTTAAGGTTAGTAATGTGGTTAGCGGCGAGGTCCGCCGTGTTCCGTTGAAAGCGAAGTAAAGAAGTGCCGAAGCAAACAATTGATGCGGTTAGCTCGTCTATATTAGAAGGAAAAGGCATATGTGAATGTGAACGAGCTGATGAGTCTTAGGAGGCGAGCCAAATGAGAAGACATACGGCGGCTTATCTAATAGTCAGTGTTGTGGCGTTGACCCTGGTGGCAGGGCTACCCGCAATTAGCTATGCTCAACAGGACCAGGCCCGGTTCTCGGTACAGTGGAAAGATATTTCCGTCGCTGACGCTCTGGCGGCCCTACAGCGGCAGTTTGGCATCCAGTACGTGTTGCCCAGCGAGCTGGGTTCGCGGCGAATAACTCTTTCGCTAAGCAACGTGACTGCAGCGGAGGCACTGCAGCAGATACTCAGTGCGGCTAACTTGACTGCCGTTAACGAGAATGGCGTCTGGCACATACGGGAGGCCGCCCACACCGAGGTAGGAGGCAGAACCTACCGGCCAGGTGCGGGGACGGCGGCGGTACAGCCCGCGCCGTATAGGCCGGCGCCGCCGGGTGTCAATGTTGGCGTTGCCGGAGGCGCGGGGCCACCTGCTGCAGGCGGTGCCGTGTCCGGGAGGCCGTTGGGGCTGCAACCGGGAACGACCGGTCTGGGGACCAGTGGTCTAACAACCCTGGGGACACAACAGGGTGTGCAGACTTATTCCCCTGAAGACATGGTTTTTCGTATCATACCGCTGAAATTTGTTGATCCGTACATCGTGACTCAAATGTTTGGCGGTGGGACAGTAGGTGGCGGGTACGGTGGTGGCTATGGCGGCTATGGTGGTGGTTATGGTGGCTATGGCGGCTATAGTCGCCGAGGCGGCTATAGTGGTGGTTATGGTGGCTATGGCAGCAGCCGCTATGGTGGCGGCTATGGTGGCTATGGCAGCAGCCGCTATGGTGACAGCCGCTATGGCGGTCGTAGCTACGGTGGCAGCCGCTATGGTGACAGCCGCCCTGATTATGGTTACTAATGACCAAAGTAGCAATGGGTCGAGACCTCTTCTGCTCTGCTGCAATATACAGCACAGGCGTAAGGGGGGCATAGCGTCTTGATTACTATGTACCGGGTCTGTCGCAAGTATGGGAGGGTACAATGCAACAGTTGAAAACGAGCCGTGTAACGGCAACATTTGTACTACTACTCGCCGCGACAGTTATGTGGTCGGTGGCTGCAGTGGGAGTGGTATGGGCCGATCAGGAAGCGGCTGGAGAGAGCTCCAATCTTATCAACCTTAAGCTTAAGGCTGGAGAGATCACCGAAGTTTTGTCCTTGCTGGGACAAGCTGCGGGCGTCGACATTGTGATCAATGAAGGTGTCAGCGGTACCGTCCCGAGTTTGAACTTGCGGGATAAGACGGTCGAGGAAGCTTTGTACCTGATTGCCCAGGCCCACGGCTGCCGGGTATATAAGCTGGATCCGACCACCTACGTGGTATCCCCGGCTGATGCGAAGCAACCAGCAGGAGGAACGCTACTTAATCCCTACGGTACGGCACCGCCGGCTGAGCACACTGAGCGCCCGGCTGCGCACAGCGTCTATCCCCAGCCGACAGTTGCCCCGGAGACTCCCGTAATTCCTGCCCGTGAGATAGAGGGAACAAGCCTCGCGCCGCAGGCGGCGGAACAGGATGAGTGGATCTGGGACCAGATTCAAGTCAAGCATGCCGACCCCGCGGCAATCGCCCGGACGTTCGGTGGCGGAGTTACCGGAGGGGGCCGTGTACCCGCTAGGGTTGGACCCTATGACCGAGGGGGAGCAGAAATGCTTCCCTTTGTTGGCAATATGAGTCTACCGGGAGCTCCGTTCGTTGGCCAGTGGCAGCAATATGGCAGGTATGGCGGTGGGCAGTTGGGGACTGGATTGGGCGGAATGTATGGCGGAATTGGGGGCACTCAGTACGGCCGTGGGGGGCGATATGGCGGAACGTATGGTGCCGGTGGCAGATATGGCGGGTACGGTGGCTACGGTGGCTACGGCGGCTACGGCGGCTATGGTGCGGGAGGTGGAGTAAGTCTACCAGAAGGGATGGAACCACCTCTGGCTATTCTCGACCAGAACGTGCTGCTGGTTCACGGCACTCAAGAGGCTATTGATCAGTTCCGTGAGATCCTGGCATTCTTTGACAAACCCACTAAGCAGGTTCAAATCGAGGCCAGGTTCGTCGAAGTGCAGACCAGTAAGGATAAAGCTTTTGGTATCGACTGGTTTGTCGCAAATGGGTCGGCTGAGTTCTTTAACCTCGGCTTTGCGCCCGGTGAGGGTATTAACGTAGCGCGCTTTCGCCGGGGGCGATTCCAAGCTGAACTGCGCACGTTGCTGGCGGAGGGGCGTGCTGAATTGGTCAACGCACCTCGGGTGACGGCCCAGAACAATATGGAGGCTTCAATCGATTTCACCACTGAGATCCCTTACTTCCGGGCAACAGTAAGCTACAACGAATTCGGCCAACGCACAGTCGATTTTGAATCAGATACTGTCAGTGTAACACAGTCGCTGTATGTTACTCCGCGGATTCTGGAAGACGACTCGGTAGTGCTGATGCTGGAGCCAGAGATCGATGACCAGGTAGGTACAGTGGTTGGCCCCAGTGGGGAAATCCTGCCCATCGTCAGCACACAGTCGGCGTATACCCAGGTTCGCGTCGCCGATGGGGAGACTATTGTCATTGGTGGATTTACTCGAGTCAACGAGGACGTCAATATCCGCAAGACACCTCTACTTTCATCGCTTCCGGTGATTGGCAATCTGTTCCGCTCGCGCACCAAGAGCCGGCGCAAGTCAGAGCTGCTGATCTTTGTAACGCCAACCATCATCCGCGAGATACCACGCGAATAGCTTCACAGGGGCTGCGATCTGTCGGGCATTGCTATGAACGGCACAAGCCTGGGCTGCAAGCCTGGGGCTGTGCCGTTCGCGTATACGAGAGTGGAACTATGGCTACCAGACTTGACTTCTGCACGGCAGGGGAATCGCACGGGCGTCAGCTTACCGCCATACTGACGGGCCTGCCAGCGGGGCTGCCAGTAGATATTAGCCGGATAAATGATGAGTTGGCGCGCCGGCAGCGCGGTTACGGCCGAGGCGGGCGTATGCAGATAGAAAGTGACCGCGTGCTGATAACCAGCGGCGTGCGACATGGCAGAACCCTGGGTTCGCCTCTGGCTCTGACAATCGAAAATCACGATTGGCCCAACTGGGAGCAGGAGATGTCAGTCACCCCGCCTGCCCAGGAGTCTGTCAGCCAACGGACTGTCAGTGTACCGCGACCGGGGCATGCTGACTTGGCTGGCGCGGCCAAGTTTGGCTACCGCGATATGCGCAATGTACTGGAGCGAGCCAGCGCGCGCAAGACAGCAACTGTGGTTGCCGTCGGTGCCATTTGCCGTCAACTGCTGGCCCAGTTCGACATTGCGGTGGTCAGTTGCGTGGTGAACATCGCCGGGATCCGGGCAGGGGCACAGCCAGTGAGCGACGAGCAGTTCTGGGCGCGGGTGGAGGACAGCGATGTGCGGTGCGGCGACCAGCCGGCAGCTCAACAGATGCACCGGGCAATTGACGAAGCTGCCCAGGCGGGGGATACAGTAGGCGGGGAGTTTGAGGTGTATGCGACAGGCGTCCCCCCGGGGCTGGGTTCGACAGCAACGTGGCAGGAGCGGCTGGATAGTCGCCTGGCTGCAGCAGTTATGGGCATTCCGGCCATCAAGAGTGTAGAAATCGGCCTGGGCAAGGCGGTGGCTGACCGGCCCGGTTCGCAGGTCCATGATCCTATCGGGGTTGACCGAAGCGATTACCGCTGGCCGTTTGTCCGGCCTACCAATAATGCGGGTGGTATAGAGGGTGGTATCTCCAATGGGGAGCCGATTGTGGTGCGTGCGGCTATGAAGCCAATTTCCACTCTCACTCAGCCTTTGCCCTCAGTTAAGCTTCCCGACCTTGAGCCCCAGCCTGCCCACGCCGAACGCTCTGATGTCTGTGCCGTGCCTGCCGCCTCCGTAGTTGGGGAGGCCATGGTGATTTTTGTTCTGGCCCAGGCAATGCGGGAGAAGTTCGGTGGCGATAGCCTGGAGGATATGAAGGCAGCCTGGACGAGCTACTGGCAGCGACTGGCGAAGCTGTGGCAGCCAGGCGGGGAGGTGTAGAGCAAGTGACCGGCGCTTTGCGCCCTCCGGCCGGGGCTATCATTCTCGCCGGTTTTATGGGCACGGGCAAAAGTGTAGTGGCAGAGCTGCTGAGCCGACGCTGGGGGCTGAGGAGTGTAGACACCGACGCAATGATCGAGAAGCAAGTGGGCACCAGCATAGCGGAAATATTCGCCACTCGTGGCGAACAGTATTTCCGTGACCTGGAAACAGAAGTGCTTACTCAACTCGCCGGACAACGTGGTCTGATTATCAGCACAGGTGGAGGAATGCTGTTGCGTGAGCGCAATGTCGAGCTCCTGCGCCAGATGGGGCCGATTGTCTGTTTGCATGCTTCAGCGGATACAATTATGGAGCGGACCGCCGCCAGCGACGAGCGGCCCCTGTTGGATCGACCTGATGCTGAGAGTGAAGTCCGACGACTGCTGGCCGAACGAGAGGCAGCGTACCAGCAAGCTGATTATCATATTGTGACCGACGAGTTGTCTATCGCGCAGGTGACGGATGCGGTTGAAGAAGCAGTAAGGGCTGACCCGCGTGGCTGCGTGTTGGCTCCTGAGTTGGTTGAGATACCGGTAGAGCTGGGGGATGACAGCTATACAATTTATGTTGGCAAGGGGTTATTGGAAGCAGTCGGCGAGATCGCTGCCCCTGAGCAGCAGGGTCAGCGTGCAGCCGTCATTACTGACGACAATCTGGAAGAGCTGTATGCATCAGCAGTAGTGGAAAGCCTGGAACGAGCTGGCTGGGATGCCCATCTGTTTGTGGTGCCCAGTGGCGAGGGTAGCAAGACCCTTGTCACTGCCGGGCAATTATGCGGACAGTTGGCCGAAGTGGGCCTCGACCGCAGCAGCGTGGTATTCGCGGTCGGCGGAGGAATGGTTGGGGATCTGGCCGGCTTTGTTGCGGCCGTCTTTATGAGGGGATTGGAGTTTGTGCAGGTGCCTACCACACTGCTGGCACAAGTGGATGCCAGCGTTGGAGGCAAAGTTGCGGTAGATCTGCGGCGGGCTAAGAATCTGGTCGGGGCGTTCCATCAGCCGCAGGCTGTTATCATTGATATTGAGACACTGAGCACGCTCTCCGATAGCCAGTTCCGCTCGGGACTGGCGGAGGTCATCAAGCACGCTGCCATCGCCGATGCAGAGATGTTTTCTTATCTGGAGCAGGATCTGGTGCAGGTGATGGCCCGCGACCCGGTGAGCCTGAAGTATTTGGTGGCACATAATTGTCAGATTAAGGCTGGCGTGGTGGCGGCTGACCCCCTTGAACAGGGCCAGCGGGCTGTGCTGAACTTTGGGCATACTATTGGCCACGCAGTGGAGCGAGCTGCACCGCAGTGGCAACTTTCTCACGGCGAGGCCGTGGCAGTGGGAATGATTGCCGAAAGTGAAGTGGCGGTGAGAAAGAAGCTCAGTGAACCAGATGTAGCGGAGCGATTGCGCCGGTTGGTCACCGAAGCCGGTCTGCAGCCAGACCTTAGTGGGGTGGATGCGGAGGGGGCGTGGACGGCGATGTCGGCCGATAAGAAATTACGAGGTGGTCGCCTGCGGCTGCCTGTTGTGCCTAGAATCGGCCAGGTCATCCTGACTGATCAGATTCAGCTTACTGATTTGCAAGAGGCAATAGAGCGGCTGCTGGGATAGGTGAGATTATCCTGGAGATTGGCATTTTCCGGCCCAAAAGTCTATCCCAGCAAGGGCCGTGTTGGTGATGCTGTAAACCGGAGGGCGCGTCAATAGCAGTCTGTCTACAATTCTGCGGTTGAGCCGAGGAGTGGAGCATGCGTCCTAGGCTGTCATTGCATGATCCGGTAACGAAGGCCTGGCTTAGTGGTTGTGCCAGTACGCTGGCAGTTGTGGGAATATGTGTCCTGGCTTTTGTGGTGGTGTCGCTCGTGGGGCTGAAGCCTGGGGGCAAACAGGTGCTGGTGCCCGAGGTGGTGGGGGAGCCGGAAGCCGAGGCTATGCGGAAACTGGCCCAGGCTGGCTTGAATGGCTATGTGTCGGCTCACCACTATCATAGTGAAATTCCTCCAGGGCACGTGATCAGCAGCACTCCTTCAGCACTGGCTCGGGTTCGGGCTGGACGGTGGGTGGCACTGGTGATTAGCAGTGGCAAGCGTCAGATCGGTGTGCCTAATCTCGTTGGTTTGGGATTGACCGAGGCCGAGCGTATTATCGCCGATACAGCACTGACCGTGGGCCAGGTAACCCGGCGGCATAGTGACAAGCCCGCTGGTCAGGTTATAGAGCAGAGGCCTGCTGCAGGCCGGAAGTTGACCCGTGGCGAAAAGGTCGATTTGGTGGTCAGTGGCGGCCTCCACTTCGGCCAATTGCTGGGACCAGATGGGGAGGTGTTGTTGCTGCGGCGGTTGCGCGTGGTGGTGCCAGTGGGGCCGATTGTTCAGCGTGTGCGCATTACCCTGACTGGCCGGCAGCAGGTCGAAACAATCTACGATCGCATCCATCGCCCCGGTGACGAAATTTTGGTGGATTTGACTGCCGCACCGGGGGATTATGTGGATGTTTACATTGAGGACCAGCGCGTCGAGCGCATAAGGCTGTAGCTGTGGTTGCCCCCCGTTCATCATAAGTACAGGCAGACTACCTTGCCGGCCAATGAATCTGAAATAATTCGCCAGTGTCGGGCGGGTGATACGAGCGGCTTTGACCTTCTCGTCGAAGAACACTACACCCGCGTCTATAACACTGCTTTGCGTGTGCTGGGTAATCCGGACAGTGCTGCTGACGCCACCCAGGCGGCCTTTGTGCGGGCCTTCCGGTCGCTGGACAGCTTTCGCGGAGACTCCACCTTTTCCACCTGGTTGTATCGAATTACCGTGAACGTGTGCTTGGACGAACTGCGTAACCGATCCCAGGAGCCAATTAGTCTGACCTTTGTTGGTGACGATGACGAAGATCCGCAGGAGCGCAGCATACCTGACGAACGCGCCGAGCCGTCTGCCTGTGTCGCTCGCAATGAGCGCCAGCGGCTGGTGCAGCAGGCCATCGGGCAGTTGGCTGCCGAGTACCGGGTGGTGCTGGTGCTCTATGATATCAATGGCTTCTCCTATAAGGATACTGCGCAGATTCTGGGAATACCGGTGGGCACTGTGAAATCGCGCCTGAATCGGGCTAGGAGTGCGCTGAAGGAAGTGCTTCGGCCCCACCTGGAACTTTTTGAGCTGGAGTAGAGTCATATCCTTACTATGACTGCTGGTGGACGTTTCAGCGGGGAGTAAGCTAACGATGAAGTGTGATAGGTGTCGCAGGGAATTTACTGACTATCTGGAGGGGAACTTATCTGCCTCGCGACGCGAGCAGGTCGCTGCTCATCTGCGGCAATGCCCGGATTGTACCGAGGAGCTTGAGGCCTTCCGGCGCACGGTGGCCGCCCTGCGCGGGTTGGAGGTAGTGGCTCCACCGTCAGACTTGCTGCCCCGCATCAGGCAGGCGATTGCGGCCCAACCCCAGCCTGCCCGACCCTGGTTCAGGCTTTCGTGGCAGCACCTTGGCGCAGCCGCCACGGCGGCTGCGCTCGTAGTCGG
>JALGTJ010000301.1 GCA_029821415.1 Candidatus Zipacnadia bacterium | reverse complement strand
TGCCGACAGCATACCAACTCCAGGTTGACCGAGCTATCAAGAAGGGCGGACGCTTCGTTTATTAAAGAACTGCTCGCCCCGTGTAGTGGCGCGCCTGGTCTCGCCGAGGACTTAGTGGGGCCCCCATTTAAGATCCGCTGGTATGACTCTAACACGGCTTGCTCATCGTCTGCCACAAGCACACGCACTCGTCGCAGTTCAACTCCCATTCCAGGTACTCCTCCATACTGCCAAATTTGACTGAGAGATCGCCATCTCTACCAGAGGGACCTCACCGGGCACTTGAGTTACCGTATCACAGGTTTTCTGATATGTCTCCTGGTACTGCACTGGTCCACTAATCCAGACGTCGCCAGTAGCCGGTCCTACCTCTGGCCATGTGCGGAACTTGCCCAGTTGCTACGCGGGCAGGATATTGCTGCAATTTTACTGTTCAGGTACATTGCCGCCATTCTCTCTGTGTAGCCTAAGGACAAGCACGTTGGCCGGTGTTTGGGGGCGACTCTACAGGTGTAGCTACCGTGTCTTCCAGATTCTGGGCAACCAGTGCCACCAACTCATTGCCGGTAACTTTCTTCGTAACATAGCAGTTATACTCAGGATAGGACTCCTTCTCGACGGGCGGGGGCTCCAGCAGTGCCGTCACCATAATTACGGGGATGTCGTGCCACTCGACTCGGCTGCGCATAATCTCCAATAGCTGCCAACCGGAGAGATTAGGCATCCCGATGTCCAACACGACCAAGTCTGGCTGCCAGGTTTCCAAAACCTTGAGGGCCTCGGATCCGTCCTTGGCGACACTGACTTCGTAGCCTTCCGCGCTGAGAAGTTGGATATATACTTCCAAGATGACAGAGTTGTCGTCAACAGCTAAGATTCGTTTCGCCATGGGCGCCCTTCCTATTGGTTACCGAGAAACAGTTGCTTGCGCTGGTGTAGAGAGAACTGCGACGACATCTCTAGTTAATATTTTTACAAAAATGAGGGGATCATGACTAAACTTTCGCCTGGACGCGCCATCCTCTAGCGGGGTCCACCTTACGGAGGCCAAGTCGCTAACAAATGGTTAGTTCTAGTGAGTAGGGAAGTACAAGGAATTGTGGCCGTCGTGCCGTTGATCCTTCTTCACCGAAGATAGGTTAAGCCAGGGAGGGATGTCCGGCGGAGCCTGCGTGCGGGAAGGTCTCGCGACGTTGTCCTGGATTGTTGGCCTAAAGCAAGCTCCACCGAGAACAACCTGCCAGAGTGCCTCCCGCCAGCCCCGCCGTTGAAGAGCTAGCCGTCACCCGCGCCATGTTTTGGACACAGTTGTCGCCGAGTAGCCGGCGGCTATCCAGGCGCTGGCTCATCCACTCGTCTCAGTCCCTCACGGTGATCTGTGCTGTAAAGAAGGACGAGCCAGTTGTGCCTCTGGTAATTCGCCGAGGAAGCAATAGCCGGCTCTGCATATGCTGGAGGCCCCAGGCGTAGAGCAGCAGAGATAGCGAGACTGCTGGTGGAGAGGACTGACTATGCCGATTAGCGAGTCCCGTTAATGCGCACTTCCTGATGGTTGGGGAATATAGAATGATTCGCGCCCTTTAAATCGGCCAGCCTCATCAAGAATGTGGGGAACCACGAAGATAACAATTTCTCGTTGGTGGCTTTCCTTGCTTGTACTGCGGAACAGCGAGCCAATCAGGGGCAGATCGCCCAGTAACGGTAGCTTGCGCTCGGTCTCGCGTTTGACCTCCTGGAGCAGTCCGCCAATAGCGATGACCTTACCGTCGGCGATGCGCACAGTGGTTTCGGCGGTTCGTCTGGTGATAATTGGCAAGTTGTTGGGGCCGGTGCCGGTTACATCGCCCACCTCTGGCTCAATGGTGCAGATCACCTTGTTATCAGTTTCAGCTACTCGCGGCGTTATGGTCAAACCGATACTGGCCTCTATTGACTCCAACCTCACGTATTCCCAGCCGACTCGCCCACTGATGATTTGGAAGTATTGCTCAACAGCCACCTTAACGCTGGCCTCCTGGCCTTCCTGAGCCACCACGCGCGGATTAGCCCTAATGGTGGCCTTTTGTTTGTCGGCCAGCCATAATAGCTGGTGCAGCAGTTGTTCGGCCTGGTCCACGTAGGTTATCATCCCGGTGCCAGTGCTCATACCCACATGCTCGCCCTGCAGGCTCAGTTGAAAGTCACGCAGCGCCTCCCGGTTGGTCTCAACGACCAGCGCCTCAATCATAATCTGCAGTGGCGGTCTGTCTAATGCCTTGATTTGGGCGACAATTTTTTCAAGAAGTTCAGGCGGAGCGGTTACGACCGCACGATTGCCTACCTCATCAAACTTGACAAACCGGCTGTACATATCCGGTAGCAGCCGCTCCAGTTCGTCGCTGTCAACGTAGTCTAATTCCACTATTTGGGTGCGAGCAATTCTGGTGAAGCTCGGTGCCGTCGGATCAGGACTGGTAACCAGGTAGATACCTTTCTCCACTTCGGCGTAGATGAAGCCGCCCGGCATCAGGATCAGTTTCAGAGCCTGCTCCAAGGGTACATCCTGCAGGTCCAGAGTGACATAGCCCGTCACACTCTCGTCGGGGATGATGGTCGCTCCGGTCTGGGTTGCCACATCGGACAGCGCCTGGCGAATATCGGTATCGTAGAAG
>JALGTJ010000300.1 GCA_029821415.1 Candidatus Zipacnadia bacterium | reverse complement strand
GATGAACTTGCAGACAGCTATGTGCCCACGCTGTCGCTATCAGGTGGGGAACCAACCATTGATCCTGACTTCTGGGCCGTAGCTGAAAGAGCCACCGAGCACGGACTATACCTGTCAATGAATACTAATGGGACTACCATTACCAAAGAGTTTGCCGCACGCTTGCGGGAGCTGGATTTCGCGTATGTAGCAGTAAGTGTTGATGCCCCCACGCCTGAGCTGCACGATGAGTTTCGGGGCGTCTCTGGGGCCTGGGAGCGAGCCGTCGCGGGACTGCGTAATGTGATCGCGGCCGGAGTTAACGGAGTAATGTCCTTCACTATGAGCCGTGATACCTACCGGATGCTCCCGCAGATGTTTGAATTGGCCGAGCAGTTAGGCTGTGCCAAGGTAATGGTCTTTAACTTCGTGCCCTGTGGCCGGGGGACACAAAATGCCGCCCAGATAGACCTGGATCCCCGGCAGCGTGAAGAGGCCTTAGAGATGATGTACGAATATGCGGCCTCCGCCAGCAAAGGTTCCGTGTGCGCGACGGCTCCCCAACTCGGGCGCGTCTGCGAAATGCACCAACGCTCTGACTTAGTACCGTTGGCTCACACCGGCCCGGGGCGAGCAGGTAACTTGAAGATATTGGCAGAACTGATCGGAGGGTGCGGGGTAGCGCGGGCTTATTGCGCCCTGCAACCGGACGGCACAATAACTCCCTGTGTATATATGCCCGAGGTCAGCCTGGGCAATATTACATCCACCCGTCTGCTTGAGGTATGGCACAATCATCCGCTGTTGGAGAGCCTGGCTGACCGGAGCAAGCTAAAAGGTCACTGCGGCATCTGTGACTATCGCGAAGTCTGCGGGGGCTGCCGCGCTCGGGCTTATGCCTATACCAAAAAATAGCTACCCGCGAGCGAGCCGGTGTTGCTTAAGCCAAGGAGGCATCATTGGTTCCTGTACTTAGCTCCCACTTGTACTTACGCAACGGGTGTGTTACACTAATCAATACAGCATCATAGTATTGTATTGACATATCCTAACCGCAGCAGTTCTGAACCTGCATCCACAGCCTCCACAGCAACAGTGCTCACTGGCTCACTGAAAGCTAATCTTGCAGAGCAGATTAGTAGTAAGATTGCAGCCGTAGCACTCACCGAGTAACGCTATGAATCTGGGGGAAGACTGTTATGCTCAATATCAAAGGACGACTGGTTAACACCGTAGTTAACTTAGCCAGCGACGAGGATAAGCTATTAACACGCCTGGGCACCATTGCTCGCATCGGCAAGCACCTGGCCCCCACAGCGGGACATCGCAAGCAGCTTAGCCAGCTTCAGTGGGCTATTGAGAACAATCACCCAGCAATTGAATTGATCCGGCGGATTGTCCGTGACACCAATCGCAATACCTTGCAGGGCTTTATTAACCTTTTCGCCAACCACGCCTGGGAGGGGGCTGCTATGCCGGAGCCTACGGCCACCGCGAACCCAATCTGACTTACGAGGATATGCAGAAGATCATTGAGGAAGTCAGAGAGTGGGGCTGCCGATTTATCACTATCTCCGGCGGTGAACCAACACTGTACTGGAAGCGCATCCCCGGCAGCAACCGTGGCATATATGAATTGTGCCGTCAGTACAATGATATGGACTTTCTGATGTATACCAATGGGACGCTAATCAACGAAGAGATGGCGGCGCAGATCGCTGACCTGGGTAACATTACTCCCGCCATTAGCATTGAGGGCTTCCGCGAGCAGACTGATAGTCGGCGGGGGGAGGGCGTCTTTGACCAGGTTATGAAAGCGATGGATACTTTGCGCCGCTATCATACCTTTTTCGGCGCCTCCGTCACCTATACCACCCAAAACGTGGATACTGTTACCTCGGATGACTTTGTTGAGCTGCTCATGGACAAAGGCTGCTTCTATGCCTGGTACTTTATGTATGTGCCCGTCGGCCGGGAGCCTGACCTGTCGCTGATGATTTCACCCCAGCAGAGAAAGCGAGTGGCCGAGAAGACGTGGGAGTGGCTAACGACTCGGCCCATCTTTATTGCCGATTTCTGGAACTCCGGCCCATTGGTAAAAGGGTGCATTGCCGCTGGCCGGCCCAACGGCTATATGCACATCACCCACCAAGGAGACATTTGCCCTTGTGTCTTTATGATGTACTCAGCACACAATATCCACGATACTGACTCAAAGACGCCGCTGCTGGATGCTTTGAAGAGCGACTTCTTTGCCAAAATACGCCAAGGCCAGCGCGAGAAAGAGCATAACCCCCTGGCTCCCTGCCAAATTGTTGACCATCCTGAAGTGCTCAAAGAGGCGGTAGAGACTACCGGAGCACATTCCACCCAGGAGGGCCAGACCCTGCTGGATGAGCTTCATCCACTGCTCGCACAGCGAGCTAAAGAGTGGCAGGAGATTGCCGACGAGATGTGGACCAAAAGTGGGGTATATTGCGGGCTGGCTGATCAATATCAGGAGAACGGCTGGTTGCCGCCGGGCTAGTCGGTGGTAGTTCCCAGTAAAGCTACTGGGAGAATATTTCTATATCATTACGTGTGGGTAAGCTTCAGCTTACGCAAAGGAGTCACAAACATGGAAATCCTTCTGGTTGCACCCGAGAAGGCACGCTATCAGGGTGATCCCAATCACTTGGGTCAGCCGTTATTCCCTCCCTTAAGCCTGATGACAGTAGCGGCACTCACTCCCGAGAAGCACAATGTCACCATCATTGACGAAACTATTGAAGCGACCGATTTTGACCAAGAGCCCGACTTGGTTGGTCTAACCGCCATAACCGCCAATGCCCCCCGGGCTTATCAGATCGCCGACCGCTTCCGTCAACAGGGTGTGCCAGTCGTTATGGGCGGTATGCACGCCTCGGCTCTACCGGAAGAGGCCCTGCAGCATGTAGATTCAGTGGTGATCGGGGAGGCTGAAGAACTGTGGCCCCGTCTCTTGGACGATTTCCAACACGGGTCATTGCAGCCTATTTACCGCCACGAAGAATACCCCGACCCCGCCAAGATTCCAGCGGCGCGGCGCGACCTGATAGACATAGACAAGTATGTAG
>JALGTJ010000299.1 GCA_029821415.1 Candidatus Zipacnadia bacterium | reverse complement strand
GGCATCGTCTGGTGCATTACTGCTTTAACGCACGCCACGATGAGAGTGGATTGCCCCGCGCAGAGTCGCTCCAGGATTGTCAGGCGCTGCGCCACTTCGCTGCGCTCAGGCTGGACGCCGTCGTAGAGAGCTGAAGCTATTGAGGGATAGAGCAGCACTTCCAAGTCTTCTCGGTCGGCCAGCAACTGTTCCAGGTCCGCAGCCAGTCGCCGAGCGCGCTCGTCGCTGTAGGTAATGACCAGCGCTGCCGACCAGTTCCGGCTGAATAAGGTCGCTAGCAGGGCCGCCTTGCCGGAGTCGCTCGTTCCCTCCACTGATATAGCACGGGCACCTCCGGCAAGCTCCCGGCTTAGTTCAGCGAAGCTGTCGGCTTCGGCAATCTTATCGCGTAATTGAGCGAGAATAGCTCTGGACATGGTTGTTCAGGCTAAGGACGTACACAAATACCTATAGCCCGAGAGGACAAGCTCGGGCTTTGTGAAGTTGACTCTTCGCCCTCGGGAATCGGCCCGAATTCGTCATCAGCCTCGGCAAGAGGCTCATCAGCCGGCGGACTGGGCTGACGCTCCTGCTGGGCACTCCGGCGGCGCTCGGCCTCCTGGCGGCTTTCTAGAAACTGAACCCGCTGCGCGTTGATCTCCACGCTGTAGCGATTCTGGCCGTCTTGGGTCTGCCAACTGCGTGACTGCACCCGGCCCTCAATGCCCACCAACGCCCCCTTGTCCAGGTACTGCGCGCAGTTTTCGGCCACTCGTCCCCAGGTGACGATATTCAGCCAATCGGTTTGTTCTTGGTCGTCGGGGGCATCCCGCCGTGGCGGCCGGCTTACTGCCAGTCGGAAGTTGGTGACCGCCGTTCCACTGGGCGTATAACGCATCTCCGGGTCGTTAGCCAGTCTTCCCACCAGCACTACATTGTTAATCATCGTTGCCCTCTTTAGTCATTAGATGCCGGTTCGGCTTCTATGGCTTCAGCCTCAGGTTGATCTGGGGAAGTTTCACTGGTTTCCCCAGCTTCTGGCTCGCTCGTCTCTGCGACAGACTCTTCGACTACCGGCGCCGCCTCTTCCCCTGGCTCAGCCTCAGGCTCTAATATTTCGCTGGCGGCTTGCTCCTCCTCCAGTTCCGATAGTTGTTCTGGAGGCGGTGTTGGCTGAAAGATGGCATCCGGGTTTGCTACAACCACTATGCCGCGGATTATAGATTCGTTCATGCGCAGTTCGTCTTTTAGCTCGTTAACTGCTTTGCCGTTACCCTTGAAGTACATCACCCGGTAAATACCTGTGGAATGATGATTGATCTGATAGGCCAGTTGCCGTCGACCCAGCAAGTGGTCGGCCACGAATTCTGCGCCAGCTTGCTCTATCGTTTCCCGCAATTGTCCTGTTATCTGTTTGATTTCGTCTTCTTCTAAGTCTGCGGGGAGAATATATGTTGCCTCGTACAAGGTGTCGTGTGCCATATGGTTACTTTCCTCCTCTGGACTGATGGTTTTGCCCTGTCGGCAAAACAGGAGAAGCCGCCAACTGCCTTCTGCGGCCCCAGAAACTATTGACAGTATACCACAAATATAGGCTGCTTGCAACCTCATGTTGCCTGGCAGGATTGTTGACAGGCAGGAGGCGTGGGCGGTAAACTGCCCCCATAACTGCCTGCGTTCGTAGCAATGGCTGTGACAACTTATCCATCTGTTGCACCGCAATTGCATTGAATCTTAAGAACTCTCATCAAGGACTTCCAGTGCGTGTCAACCTGTTTGACTACCACCTGCCAACCGAACTTATTGCCCAACAGCCGCTGACGGAGCGGTCGGCTTCGCGGATGTTGGTGTTGCATCGCGACAGTGGTGCTATTGAGCACCGTCGGTTCGTCGATCTGCCGGACTACTTGAGGGCCGGTGATTGTCTGGTCATAAACCAGACCCGGGTTATTCCGGCTCGTCTGCTGGGGCGGCGGCCAACTGGAGGCCGGGTGGAACTGCTGCTGCTGGAACCATTGGGCAATGGCCGTTGGGAGGTGCTGGCGCGACCGGCAGGCCGACTGAGGGTGGGGGAGAGCATTGACTTCTCCGGCGAAATCACTGCAACAATAGAAGAAAAGGTCTCGCAGGGGCGAGTGGTGGTGAGCTTGAAATGCC
>JALGTJ010000298.1 GCA_029821415.1 Candidatus Zipacnadia bacterium | reverse complement strand
AGCTGCCTGGGGCGAGCTATTGTGATGGGTCAACACGCGTTGCTTGCACAACAAAGTCATACCGACTGTGCTCACACACGCCTCAGTGCCGCCTGCAATCATTACCTGGGCCTGACCAGACCGCAGGATGTTAGCTGCAGCGTTGACTGCATCTAAGCTAGCTACACAGCCTGGTGCCACGGTACTGTTTGGCCCTTTGATGCCCAGTTCGATGAATACATGGCTGGTGGCGGCATGAGCCGCCAGTTGAGTGGCGGTGGTGACCTCTATTCCGGCTGGCCCGGCGGTAGCGAATTCCTTGTACATCTCGTCGGCGACGTTGCCGTTACCGGCCAGACTGGTGCCAAAAACAGCGCCGGCCCGGTAGGGATCAAAGCTATCGTTGAGATCCAGGCCGGCGTCGGCCACTGCCAGGCGGGCAGCCGCCACCGCAAAGTGGCTGAAGCGGCCGGCCCGCTTGGCTTCCTTAGCGTTCATATACTGGGTGGGGTCAAAATCCCGGACCTGTCCGGCGATGCGACAGTATAGATCGGAGGCATCAAAGCCCTCGATCCAGTTAATGCCAGAACGCCCGTGGACGACAGCATCCCAGAATGCGTCCTTGCCGATGCCCACGGGACTGACTACACCCAGTCCCGTTATTACAACCCTCCGACGAAGGTTGTCCGAAGACCAACTCATCATTTGCCTGCTTTCTACCTGCAATACTTAGAGCAGCCCTTTATCCCTCTGTGATGAACTGGGGGATCGGCTTACCACTGCCGGCGGATTGCAAACTGATGCGTATCAGAACCGCCCAGGCTGGCTCCGACTGCGTCGTCGTTCCAGTCGTCGATGAACGCATACTGGACCGACCAACCGTCCCCGGTCCAACCTGCACCCAGCGACAGGGCACCATCGTTCCATCCGCCACGGGCCGTCCATGCCTCGTCCAACGCCACCTCTGCTCCGAAACGGAAGCCGGAGTCGCCGACTTTTGCTCCTACTCCTTCTGTGGTAAGCTGCTGCCATTCCGCAGCCGCCAGCACCTGCTCCGAGACCTGGCGGGAGATTCCGATGGCCATCTCCTCCGATGTGAAGCCGGCTGAGCCTGCAGATAGTATAGTACCCGACCAGCTTACGTCTTCGTCATAACGGTCGCAGACAAAGCCCAAGCGGCTTAGTTCGTCAACTGCATACAGCCCGCCGATGCGAAAGCCGAAGTCAGCGTTGCTCTCCAGGCGTTCACTGAGATCGGGGCCGGGAATGAAGTAGTTGGTCTTGGTGTCAAAGAGCGGCGAGAACCCAAGCCCCAGAGCGGCGAGAACCCAAGCCCCAATACCCAACGGTCTCCTATGCGGCGGCCATAGTGCACAGCCAGATCTTGCTCCTCATAGGTTGCCTGTGCATTGACCCCCCCGGCACTGACTGTTCCCGGGTCGCTGTCCAGGTTGAAGTAGGTTACCTGCCAGCCGTCCCGGCCCGGCTGGAGGGGCTGAGCATAGGAAGCCTGCATCCCCTTCATCTTCAGCCCGCCGTCAAAGTCGGTGGCCGAGTACCGGGCGAGACCCTGGCCTGCCTGAAGTGTGCCGGCGAAGGCAGGATTGCCAAAGCCGACATCCTTGATGCAGGTGACGAATCCGCCCATGCCAAATAACCTGGTGGTAGTAGCGGTAGGCAGGGCAAACAGATGGGGCGTGGCGTACGAGGCAACAAACTCGGCCTGTGAGAAAGTGGGACTGGCGGCGGCCAGCATAGCAATGACCGCCCATGCAATCGCGCGCAATCTTGACTGCATAGCTGCTCTCTCCTTTTCTGTGACTCCTGGTGTAGTTGATGCTCTGTATAGTCGTCTGCTAACTATCTGGGTCAGCTTGACGGACGCTCACTGATTCTAGCAACTGGTGCGATGTCTGCTTTTTTTCTCTTGCACTGGAGGATATTATAATAGATAATGTTTTCAAAGGCAACCCAGGCAGCAGTTCCTGTTGCGGGAGGAGACATATTTCGGTGCTTTTACGTGGGTTCACTCTGATTGAGCTGCTTGTTGTGATAGCAATAATTGCGGTGCTTGCGGCCATGCTATTTCCCGTCTTCAGTAAGGCAAAAAGCAAGGCACACGAGGTGGCCTGCATTAGCAACATTCGCCAGATAGCCTTGGCTCTGGGCGCTTATTTTGAAGATTACCACGCCGCACCGTTCTGTCCTGCACCGGGGTCAGCTGGCGTGCAGCACTGGGCCGTTCCCTTACTGAAGTATGCCGGGGGCAGTCCAGAAATCTTCCGTTGCCCCACCTCGACACCGAGCAGGTATCAGTTGGGTTATCTACCCGATCCTGGTTTCGCTGTCACCTATGGTATCAACCAGTACCTGATGGATCGATCATACCAAACCAAGGGACAGATAGCGGACATCTCTTCCCTCGCCCTGTTGGGAGACAGCACCTGGCCCTGGTCAGGGGAAGGAATATTGGTGGACGGCGTCTATCTGTGGCGCGCCTCTGCCCAGCGTGCTCCCACATTGCACAGTACCGGGGCAGTATTTGTCTTTGCTGATTTGCATGCCAAGAAAGTACCCGCTCAGATCACCAACGGTAGCGGCAGTGGCTACTCCGGTAACTACCAGGGCTTCTATGAAGGGGTAGTGTTGCAGTGGAACGAATATTGAGACGGTTGGCCTACGTCTGTAGCGTCTCTATCAGGCAGCGGAAGAATACTCAGAAGATCAGGTGATAAACGATAGTGCACAAACGCACCGACTCAGCAACTATCCAGGAATTCGCTACCGATGAAAGCGGCATTGTGCAGGCCACCGGTGTTGAAGCCGTCTGCTTCCCCGAAAGTGAGCAGGAAATCTGCGAACTGCTCGCGGAGGCCAACGCAACCGGCACTCTGGTTACCACTTCAGGTGCAGGCACTGGCCTCAATGGCGGCCGGGTAGCTACCCACGGGGGGCTGATCGTCGCCACGGAGGAGCTGCGTGCTCCGCAGCCCCGCAAGCTGCCCGCCATCCAGGCAGAACGGTTCGGGAAGCAGTACGTCATATACTTGGATGAAGAGCGCCAGGAGGCTTATGTGCCGGCTGGCGTTTCTACTGAGCTTCTGGATCAGATGCTGGGCGAGAGCTTGCTTTACCCGCCTGACCCCACTGAGAAGTCCGGCTTTATCGGTGCTAACGTCGCCTGTAACGCCTCGGGATCACGCACCTTTCACTATGGAGCCAGCCGGCACTGGGTACTGGGTTTGCGGGTTGTACTGCCCACCGGTGATATTCTTGACATAAGTCGCGGCGATTGCACTGCCAACGACGGTGAGCTGCGCTTCGCTAGCCAGTCAGGGACTGAATATGTCGTTCCCCTGCCCTCCTACCAGATGCCAGTGGGCAAGAACGCTGCCGGCCTTTACGAGGTGCACCTGAAACTTACCCAGCGCCCTGATAATATAATTGGCGAGATCGCCTTCTTCTCCAGTGAGGCCGATGCCCTACGCTTTGTTGATGATCTGCGCGCGGCTGCGGGCGGGGCGATGACTGTCCTGTCAATTGAGTACTTTGACAGGAATTCGTTGGATTTTATGGAGCACGAGGTGCTGGCGGGCAAAGACTATGGAGCGGCTGTCTACACGGAGGTAGTTGGCACATTGGATGAGATTGACCCGCTCATCGCAGCACTGGAGGCTAATGACTATGCTGCGGACTGGTTTGCTGACAGCCCGGAAGAAAAACTGGAGCAAAAGGAGTT
>JALGTJ010000297.1 GCA_029821415.1 Candidatus Zipacnadia bacterium | reverse complement strand
GTGGGCGCTGAACAGGATGATACTGGCGCCGAAATAGGACCACAGCAAAAAGACTATTACCCAGGTCAGCGTTCCGTATATTATACTTAAGTGGACGATGCCAGCCACAATAAAGTTGAATATTCGACCAGCTAATTGCCCCAGCACGGCAGCAGAAGGCCAAAAACAGCGCCAGCAGCGAGAGTGCAAAAATGGCCAGTGCCACGGTGTAATGCGGGTGCCAGGGAGCCCGGGCCAGCAGCTCACTACCGGCGTCGGTTTGCTCAAGCACCCGACGCAGCCAGGCTGACAGGCTCATCATGAACAAGAACATTGCACTCAATACTCCTACGCCTAACAGAGTGCCCATAGCTATCAGCTTACGAATGACAATGTTGCGGCGTGGCTGCTGTACCCAGATTATCGTCAGGCCCCACTGGATTGCCTCAAACAGGCGCAGGCTCGCCCAGGCCAGTGCCACCACACCGATAATTCCTCCAAAGATAGCCCGGGGTTGGTGCAGGCCGCTGCCTAGCAGACTTAGTATTTTATCAGCTCCGGCGGGCAATACCGCGTTAATTAGCTGCATCAAGTAAGCGTTGGCTTGTGTCTGCAGCATTATTACCGCCAATATTGCCAATGGTGCCAGGCAGACCAGAGCATAGTAGGCGATTGAGGCGGCTAACAGCGCCGAGTGCTGGCGGTCGTAGTTGCGAATCGCCGTCAACAGAAGTTGCCACCAGAATCTAAGGCAGTTTTTCGGTGTGCCCCAAGCTGATTTGCTCATATTTCCTGGCCGCTCATACCCTCGCGATGCTGGTTGTATCTTCCCAGAGTTACAGTTACAGTGTGGCTTCGTCCTGCTGACTGGACGGTAATTAACACTGCTGTGCCGGGGGCAGTATTCATCACCAGTTTGGCTAGGCTATTGACATCGGTAATTGGTTGGCCGTTCCAGGCAGTCAAGACATCCCCAGGCACAATGCCGGCCTCAAAAGCCGGACTGTTACGGTACAATTGATACACCAATACCCCATGGTCTGTATCCAAGCTGAAATGGCGCACTATTGCGGGAGTGATGTCGCGCGGAATTATGCCCAGCCAGCCTCGGCTGACGGTGCCTTTGCTGATCAATTGTTGGCAAACAGGTGCAGCGATATTGCTGGGTACGGCAAAGCTTATTCCTTCGCTGCCGCCGCTCCGGGAGGCAATGGCTGTGTTGATGCCGACAACCTGGCCGGCCATGTTGACCAGGGGGCCACCGCTGTTGCCCGGGTTGACTGCGGCATCGGTCTGGATGAAGTCCTCGTAGCTGGTTAGGCCCAGCCCGCTGCGTCCAATGGCGCTGATGATGCCGGCTGTTACCGTCTGACTCAACCCCAGCGGCGAGCCGACTGCTAATACCCATTCACCGATCTGAAGCTGCTGCGAGTCGCCCCACTGCAAGTAGGGTAGCCCCTCTGCGGGGACCTTAATAACGGCCAGGTCAGTGGGGGGATCGCTCGCGTGCAGTTCTGCGGAGAATTCACGGCCGTCGGCGAGCTTCACCGTGATCTGCTGTGCCTCCCCAATCACATGGTGATTGGTGACTATGTATCCGTCGGCGGAAATAAAAAAGCCCGAGCCGAGACTTGTCACCTCGCGATCGGGTGTCTGGAAAAGCCAGCCAAACTCGGGGAACAAGGAGGAAAAGGGTGACTGTCGGCCGGGTATGATAGTAGTGGTGGAGATATTAACCACCGCCGGCTTGACCTGGCTGGCCACCATCGCAAAAGCAGTGCTCAGTTGGCGGGCAGCTATCATCGCCTGCTCCCGGCTGATGCTCTGCCCCCAACCGGTTGCGATCAGCGACATAATGAGCATCACTGCCAACAGCACTGACCTGTAGCGACTCAACTGCCTCTTGCTGGGCATAGCGTATCACCTTCTTAGTGTCTCACGCCGGCATTTTTCTGCCGCCGCCAAAACTCCGAGTGTGCCAAAGGGCATCCGAATTGCACAGGAAAACGATGTAGAGATTCTGTTCGTACTCGTCCAGTGCAGGAAGCTTGTTTATGAAGTCTTCAGTGAATAGCTCGCCCATAGAGTTAGATCTCCCGTCTGCCTACTTGCTAATTGTAACACTCTTTCCCCCAGCCGGCAACTTGTTGCGGTCTGCTGTTATGGACGTATGCTCATAGGTTCTGCTATCATATCGGGTATAATAGTAGCAGGAGCAGGCGGATATGAGCGACGAAGCTGTCATTCAAACTGAAGGCCTTACCAAGCGCTA
>JALGTJ010000296.1 GCA_029821415.1 Candidatus Zipacnadia bacterium | reverse complement strand
GTGCCATCGGCCGGCCCAGTCCAATGTATCCTATAAGACTGTTGCAAAAGTCTATTTATGGCGAATTTGACTTAAGAAAGGTTCTACCCTATTGCGTTTTATGGGGCCAGCACGTATATTAGAGTAGCTTCGGTCGCACTGCCTGCCCAAATGCGGCGCCTCCTGTGATTTGCCAGAACTGTACCCAACCAGTGGGTACAGCATCTGTACAACACTTCCCTGGCCTACGGTCAATAGTGCAGGGCAGGTGCATCAACGAGGTATAGTTGTGATGTCCACTGTCGGCAAAGGCTACTGGTAGAACCAGTCCAGCGGGTAGATACGCATCACGTACTCGTGCTTGCTCAGATTCCGCTCCGCAATGCCCAGCAGGGGACTTCCGCGGAAATACCAGATGAAAACTTTGTCCCCAATCACGGCTACGTAGGGATAGTGAAAGTAAGCCCAGCCGTCCGGCAATGGGCCTACCCAGTCACGGGCCCGCACCATCTGGATTGGGTACTCGGGAGGTATGCGGTCTATGTCAGCTAGTCCCTCGCTCAGTTCCAGGGTCTTGAAGTTCTCCCAACTGTGCCCGCCATCCCTGGAAATAGCCGCCGACAGCCGACCCCGCCGGTAGCCGCGGCGAATCTCTTCCCGCGAGACCTGGTTCCAGACGACGAGCAGATCGCCCGTCTGCGGGATGCGAGCCAGCGTGGCGGGCGACTCGGAGCCAGCCAGTTCGCTGGGCCGCACGGCAGACCAGTGCTCACCCCCGTCAGTGCTAAAGGACTGCAACACACGGCCAACCGGGGCACGCATAAAAAGCAGGACATGGCCGTCCTTGGTCTCGGCAATTGTCGGTTCACAGCAGGAAATCGTGCCGCAGTACCCATTGACGATGCCCTCGAAGTCAAACCAGCCCACCAGGGCGCCGGGGTGCTTCTCCCAGGTCTGCCCCTCATCGTCGGAACGATAAACGACACAATTAGCCATCTCCGGCGTGTGCATGTGACCCTCAACCTCTATGATCTGGCCGCGCCACAGGCCACGAGCGGTTTTTTCATAGTAGTCCAGTTCAGGGTGTACGCTAACCAGCTTTCCTCCGATAGCCTCAGCACTGCTGCCCCCATCCCTGGCCATACACACGAGCAACCGCCCAGTGCTGAGTTGAATCATCTGCTCCGGGCCGCCGGCCCAGGTGGGACAGATCACCGACGGCTTGCTCCACGTCTTACCCTCGTCGGCAGATGAAGAAAAACACCAGTTGTCCCCTTTTTTACCGAAAATAGCCAGTCCACCAGACTGCAAGCGGATGATACCACTGGCACCTTGTTCTGCATTCAGCTTCCGGGCTTCCCAGGTCAGCCCCCCATCAGTCGAAACTCGCCCCGTGTTGGCCAGCAATGAACCGTCCTTTAGCTCCACAATACTCGTACCAAACGCCCACCCGGGGTAATCTGTTATCTCCACCACCCCCTCGGGCGGCGGCTTGCGGAAGACGACGCTCCCGGCCTGGGCATCATCCATAGTCGCCAACGCATACTCATGTTCTCCACTCCTAACTTGAAGTGTTATACTAAGACTGTTGCAAAAGTCTATTTATATTATAGGAGACTGGTGTAAAAGTCACTCTATAGTATAGCAGGGGGGTGATGTCAAGAGGGTAGTGTGCTATAATCATAGGTATAGTTGAACCCTTATTCTGTAGCAATGGTGCTTGAGCTTATGCAAGGTAAACACAGCAGGCAAAATAGCTTCTTTGCCATGCTCTACGAGCAGCTTGTGCTTCCAGATCATCTGTTACGCAGAACACAGCAGGCAAAATAGCTTCTTTGCCATGCTCTACGAGCAGCTTGTGCTTCCAGATCATCTGTTACGCAGAATCGCCGCAACTGTAGATTTCGACTTTGTCTCTGAGCTGGTATGCGACTGCTATTGCCCTGACACCGGGCGCCCGTCCTGGGATCCGCTGATACTGTTCAAAGTAGTGTTCCTACAGTTTCTGTATGATCTATCCGACCGGGAGATTGAAGAGCAGGTCAACTTGAATCTGGCCTGCAAGTGGTTTGCTGGACTGCAGCCGGTACGAGAACTGGCGAAAAGCCGGCGCCCCAACAATGGGCGACCGCATCAAGGA
>JALGTJ010000295.1 GCA_029821415.1 Candidatus Zipacnadia bacterium | reverse complement strand
AGCATTCTCCGCTGGTCATCCACCCGCTGCATCTGTGCGAATATCTCGGCTTTCAGCAGCAGTACCTGGGTCCGGTCCGCACCAGCTTGCCAAGCACCCTCTGCCAACTCCAGAGCCTTCTCGGATTGGCCATTAGCCAGCGCAGCACGCGCCGGTGCCAAAACGTCAACTTCTGTTGCAGTATCCGTTGACGCTGCCGCAGGCGATTCAGTCGCCGCAATAGAGCCGTGTTCTTCAGCTCGCACACCAGATCTCATGCCAGCCCAGAGCACCACTAACCCTATCACTGCCAGCCACAGACGCCGTTTCCCCACTTCTATCTGCCGATCTTCTCTTGGCATACTTTGATGGACTGCCTGATTGACCTAATTGCGGTCTGCTTAGCTGCTTTCGCGGACGGATCCTGCTCAATCTCCTGATTATAGCGCTGCTCCGCAGTCTGGTACTTGGCAATAGCTTCTTGGTAGTTGCCTTGACGCCGCAGGTCATCAGCCTCGCGGCGCAAAGCCTCGGCCGTTTGACGCGCCCCACTACCTGCTGGTGGCTGGTTCACCCATATGCTTATCTGCCCCGCCGGCTGCTGATCATCTCTGGTCGTATTCCTGGGCCGGTAGTGGAGACTGTCCCGATGCATTGGAGTCTGCCGCCGCCCCACCTTCAATAAACTCAGGGACCTCGTACTGGGAAAAGTCCGGAGGCCCCTCCTGGTCGTAGGATAGCGCTGGCGGCAAATTAGCCACACGGGTGTCCGGAGGTGGAGGAACAGACCGGCCCCCACTATACCCGGTGGCTGAGGAACCCGACGAACTGCTCTTCGGTGGCCCTACCCAAACCGGCGCAAAGGGATTCTGCCGGGGCGGTGGCCCTACCCAAACCGGCGCAAAGGGATTCTGCCGGGGCTCCAGGGAAAGTTTTCCGCCCAGGCTGCGGTAATCTTGGATCTGCGCCGTGCAGTACTCACGGTAGGCCTCGTTCCACAGCTTTCTTACGACAGCATCCCCGGGCTTAATCTGGTCCGCCTTGTGGAACGCCGCCATGGCTTCCTCGTAGCGCTGTGCTGCCATCAACTGCTTTCCCCGAGCAACAGATGCGGCAAATACCTCTTCCCGGCTGTTTTGGACGAGGCGCGCATTCTGCGCTCTGAGCACCAGGACAGCGACGGCCACTCCCACCAACAACAGCAAAGAAGCGACTAGGGCGACAGTCGCCCAGCGATTCAATAGCTTCAGGCGCCGGCCCTGCTCATCTTCCGGCTCCGGCATCTCTTCCGCCAGACGCTCCCGCAACGCCAGGACTTTTTCTTTATCTGCCTTTCGCTCCGGGTCGAGCCTCGCAATCTGTTCATAGGCCTGGAGAGCCAGATGCAGATTGCCATTCTCCTCCTCAGCCATTCCCAGTAGCTCGTAGGCGGCGATGTTCTCCGGCTCCTGATCAATCACCTGGTGGCACAGACGAGCTACTTCCCGACTCTTCCCGGCCGTCAGCAGGTTAGTGGCCTCACGTAGTACCTGGGCTGACCAGCCCGAGTCGGCAACAGCAAAACGCGTGGTCTCCTCCAGTTCCGTACCATCCGCCCTGCTGTCCTCCCCAGCACCCTGATGCATAGTTCTACCCCGTCCATATTCTTCATTATCTGAGCTGGATGACACCATAGCACTACTACCTCTGCCCTCACCTGGCCGCAATAGTCCAAGTTTGCACTAATTTGCTTGACACGGTTACACAATAACGTGCTAATTTTACCCCATAGGAACTGCCGCTGTCAAGATTCGGATGGTGAGCAAAAGCCCCGGAGCAGGCGGGGCACTGCCACTGCCTGCAAGTCCCTCAGGCCGCCAGACGGACTGGTACTTGCCACAAGGCCCGCCAGTAGCGTATAATCTGCAAAGACAGCAGGCCCAAATAGTCAACGAATGGTCGGTGGGACTATATGAGCGAGCGAGGCGCTGAGATTTCGCGACGTACTGCCGAAACAACCATAGCTGTGAAGTTAGACATTGATGGCTCCGGCAACTACGAAATTACCACCGGTGTGGGTTTCTTTGACCACATGCTAAGCCATATCGCCCGGCACGGCTATCTTGATCTGGCAATAAAGGCCGATGGCGACCTGGAGGTTGATGCTCACCACACCGTCGAGGATGTGGGCATCGTGTTGGGGCAGGCGCTTAAGGAAGCAGTCGGGGATAAAGAAGGTATGGTGCGGTTTGGACTGGCGGCCTGTCCGATGGACGAGGCACTGGTGGTTGCCGCTCTTGACTTCGGGGGCCGTGCGCATCTGAGCTACCAGCTTAACCTGCCCACCGCCCGCGTCGGCGAGTTTGACACTGAGCTGGTTCGTGAATTCTTTGCCGCCCTGACTGCCAACGCCGGCATCAGTCTGCATCTGACTCAGGAAGCCGGAGTCAACACTCACCACATCATAGAGTCAGCCTTTAAGTCGTTTGCGCGTGCGCTGGATCATAGAGTCAGCCTTTAAGTCGTTTGCGCGTGCGCTGGATCAGGCCACCCGGCTTGACCCCCGTAGCGAGGATGTACCTTCAACCAAGGGGAAGCTTTAGGCTTAGCCTCCTCCAGGTGCACGCGCCATCGGTCGCTAAGCGCCTGCCAAATGACCTCGACGAGCACGCCAAAGGCCTTATTATGATGATATCAAGCCCTGGGTCAGCTCCCAACTATTGGAGGTTGACCAGCTATAATGCTGGTAATTCCCGCCATTGACTTGTCCGAGGGCCAGGTGGTACGCTTGGCTCGCGGTAATATGCAAAAAAAGACCGTCTATAGC
>JALGTJ010000017.1 GCA_029821415.1 Candidatus Zipacnadia bacterium | reverse complement strand
TCAATGTCAATTCCCACCTCGGCCAGCAACTGCACTGTCTTTTCTTTGAGCAGGGCGCTGTCAAGTTTCAGTGGCATATTTGTCGTCACTCCTTACCCGTACATTACGGTTGCCTGCGCGCACTCTCGTCACTGCCGTAGGCTTTGCTATCAATATTCACTGTCATAACTGCCTTCTCCTGCTTCGAAGTGTGCTCCCAGAGGTGATCTGCATTTGTGGACTATCGTACCAACATTGCCCGGTTTGGTTGACGTCGTCAAGATGGTCCTGAAATGATGCCTTCGGAACTGGAGACAGTGGCTTACGATGATCGTTGGAAGTAGCAGAGGCTCAAGCATACGTATCGTTTCCGCCGAGGCAAGTACAAAGGTAACGTTGGCCACAGTCGTGGCGTCATTTAGTCGATTTGAGAGTAAAATCGCACTAATCGTGCTCCGGGCCTATTCCGGTGAGGAGGCCAGTTGAAAGGAGTACAAATCGACATTATTCATATAGAAGCGAATCTTACGGAACCGCTCGATTTCTGGGCCCGGATACTCCGCGCGTTCTGTGGCCTTTACAGGAATATCGGTACGGCCCTGCCATGAAACGACGTGGCGGACTGCATCCCCTGTGAATACATCACATTCGCTACGGCTAAATCCTGGCAAGACCCGGTCGTTTATGTCCACCACCTCCGCAGCCAGGGAACCACCTGTACCGCACCTTGCGTTAATCACCAACTTGTTGCCGGAAGAAATGATCGGACGAGTAATGAAGATACCCGGACGCACCGCATTGGCTGACAAGGACACAAAGCCGTCTAGCCTCAGCTTGGCCAGGCCTAGAGCGTAATTAACCTGGCTTATGTCATGAGCTTCCGGAACCGATAGGCCCTCGCGTGCGCCGGTGATCCACCAGTCGTGGTGGTTACTGGAGCCACCATGATATATCCATAGTTCATCGCCCGCAGTCAGCGGAGGGCTGGACATAGTAACCATGTAAGCATCCCACGTCCCCTCACCGCCAGGCTCTAAAAAGGGCTGACCGCGCTTCAGGTGGTACCAGGTCTTGCCATCGCGGCTGTAGACCAGGCGGATTCGCATCGTGTTGGAGACGTAGTTATAGATGTTAAGGAACCCCAGTGTTACATCGCCCATGGGATACTGGACAAAGCAGTAGAAAGTCTCGTCCAGTTCTGCGCTCTGCGCATCGGGGACCAGAATTGGATACGGCTCGCCCCAGTGGATCATATCTGCGCTCTCCGCCTGCCAGACCCGACGTTTGTTCATTCGCCGCCAATCAGCAGGGTAGTACGGCAGCGTCCAATGCCCGACCACGGGGTTGCTCAGGTTGCGGGCCACTGCATACATATCGTAGTGACGGGTATTGAGCACAAAATAACGCCCGTGGGGGTTATAGTTGAGGATTAGCACATCATCGAGTTGGGCGCCCTGGCGACCAAATTGAGGGCGCTCCTCTAACACCCGCCACTGCCGGCCATCGGGCGAGACCAGAGCATACTTATCAGCTACGTCGCCACCTGGCACAAAACGGGTGTACAGAGCCTTGTAACGCTTCTGCGGATCCGGCTCGTGAGGATCTCGAACCGGCCCCAGATTATACCCATCAGGTACGGTAACATTGGTCGGGTAGCCATCTATTTCCTCTACTCCCAGAATTGGTTTGCGCCATTGTATGCCATCCTCGGATTCGGCGTACAACGTCCGAAAAACGCTCTGGCCTATCGCCGGCTCGCCGCTTCTAATCTCTGGCTTATCCCAATCCGTATACCAGCACTTGAATATCTCTTCGTCGGGATCATACAGGACGTGCCCGGCATTGGCAGTGAAATAAGTCAAATGCTCCCAGGGCTGGTCCTTCTTTATCACAGGCGACTCCGGTGACTTCTGGGGCTGGTGCCAGTTGCGAGAGACATTCTCCACAGATTCTATGACCAAGTCGTCAAAGAAATACTGTTTTTCCTCACCTATGTTCAGCATTGTACTGTCATACGGCGCTGGGTAGTTCATAGGTGTGCTCCTCTGTAACTTTGATATTCCAGATAGTCTATTAGTGATGACTTCTTCTCCGTCAACGCGGTTCTTTCCTTGCGGAGAACCGTGGCCAAGGCTGCGGGTGGCCATTTGCCCCGTCTCGCAATATCGCTGTACATTGCCAATATCCTACGATACCTTGTCAACCGTTTATTGAAAGCCGCGCAATCAAGGCTTTCATTATCGGAACGTCGAGCTTGCGATATGCCCCAATAAGATGAACTGGCAAGTAAATCCCTCCCATACCCAGGCGATTGTAGACGCGCACTGCCAAGGTGTTGCGCTGCCCAAATCTCAAGTAAGGTTTGGCTTGGAAGGCAAACGGGGTCACCCAGATTGATTCGGGGGGTAGGCCAGTTGAGGCGCAGCTATGCTCGTAGACTGGCTTTCCATTCAGATAGACGTAGGCATCTTCATCTACCGCCCCGAAGTGCAAAAATGCAAATGGAAATTTCTCCAGGTGCGAGGGAACTGGGAAGCTTTGACGATACCAGCCGAAGCCAATATAGCCGGGGAAGCCTTGGCTTTCCCACCCCTGGTAGCCCGGCAGGTCACTACGCACCTGTGCCCAATGACTGTCATCAAAAGAATCTGCAAACCATTTTTCGGACACACCGATGTCATCGGGATCAATAGCGAACCTCCACAGGTTTCCCAGTGGCTGGACGGTGACTTGCCCTTTGGGGATTCTGGCAGCTTCCTTCTGAATGTCAAGCTCCTGCCGCCATTGCTCCAGCTTTGGGGCGAGTTTCCTCCCTTCGCTAACGTATACGTTGCCCCATTCCTTGGCCGTTTGTGCGAACCTCTCCAGCACCGCTTTGTGCTCCTGCCAGGTAGAGAAAAATTCTTCGGGGCGCGACAGCCTAACGTAATCAACTGATAGCCGTTCCTTTTTCACGCGCAGCAGCAGAATTGGGTCATCGGCTACCGCCGCCTCGGCTTCATCAAACAGTTTGTCTGCTTTATTGATTATCTCCTTGGTGAGATATGCTGCGGTGGGCGGTGTCCATATGTGCATATGGATGTCGTCTTTTTGTACTTTCTCGTGCAGCATTTCTATATACTGGCGGATAGGGATAGCGGCAGGGCCATAGTACGCGCGGAGGAACTCGTCCATCTCCTCTTTCCAGTCGACGTCAGGATCCCATAAGCACCTCGCCATAATATAAGACCGCAGTTCAGCGAACGGCCCTCCGCCGTGGTAGTTACCTTCTTCAAATATTCCCTTGACGTTGTGGTCAACGAAGAACTTGATATTGGGCTGGAGGCTGTAGATGTTGGGAAAGGGGAGAAGATAGTGAGCAAAGTCGGTCACGTAATCCCAGACATACAGACGGTTACAGATCTTCGACCAATTGACAATGTCGTCGCGGAAGCGACGGTTTTCCTCCGAATCACCGGTGCTAAGTGGGTGTGAGAAGCAGCATTCAATGCTGCATAGCCGCACGATGACATTAGGACGCGGCTTGACATGTTGGGGAGGCTTACGGCTATAAGAGTAAGCCAACGTATCAATGGCTACGTCGGGAAACTCGTTCTTAAGGTTGTCGGCTATTTGATTGACGAAGTGCAGAATGGGGCCGGCCTGACTGCCTTCGCGTTTAGCCAGCGCGCTGCACTTATCACACTGACAATATCCGCGGCAATCGTTTTGCGAGACGGAAACAATGTTAGCTTGCGGATTTTTCCGCAACCATTGGCGTACACTTTCCGTGGCGATATCTACCACTTCGGGATTAGTCAGGCAAAGCTGAGCCCCCTGTGCAGTCCGTTTCCCGTCTACCTCAGCGAAGTATTCAGGATGCTCCGCGAAATACTTACCGGGGGGGACCAGCGAATAAAAGGTATGCACGAATCCCTGGTAGACTATCTTGCCACCGCGCTTCTGATCCAGCCGCGCGTGGCTGCTGTTCATCCGGTTGCGGGCCGCCCAGTCGCCGTCAAAGGCCTCAATATAGAACGGCTCGCGATATTCCAGTACGGGTATCTTCTGGTAGTCTATATCGGGCAAGCTAATAGTCTCTTGCCGTGGGATACGGCTGACCGCGGGCGTAGCACCCTCTGCACTAAACCACCGGCAACCCAGATACTTGTCCAGAAATTCATAGCAGGCATACATACTACCCCGCAGCCGACCGCCAGCCAATACCAAATGAGGCCCAACGGTCTTTATGACAAAACCCTCATCGCCCAGTGCCTGGAAGTCAATATCTACGGGGAGCCTGCGGAGGACTTTACTGCGGCCCACCAGTATCATTGGACCGCTGACTGGTATACGGCTGATGGGAAGTTTGGCGCCACAGATCTGCTCCAGAAACATCTGGAGTTCTTCGGCTCCGTGCCGCTCGGAGGGTGAGCAGCGTTGGTCAATTACTATCGTGTAGTCTGATTGTCCGTTGCTGGCTATCGTTATAGCTGCATACCCCCTTGCACAGAGACCTATCAGCAGTACGCCCACCGCGATGCTCATAACCAGTGTGACTCGCTCAGCCTTGGTCATCATGTTTCCCTCCTGACCTCTATGCTACCCTGACTATCCCAATATAAGTACCACACAGAAACCAGGAAAACCTCCTTAACGAAAGGTCTTCACCTGGTGGTGTGGTCTGCAATTACCGGTAGCCGCAGGCGCGATTGTCAATGCCATAGGTCTCCTACCTCATGGCGAAGTCCCGTTTGATCTGGTTCCACGGAGAGATGAAGTATATGCTGCCACGGCGTGTTTCAGTTTGGTTGGGTGATAGATCGGTAATACGCGGGTTAGAATGGATACACGAGATGGCGCTGTTGCCGGAGACGCGGTGGACACGATCCCAGTAGAAAGCAATGATCCGCGTCCCGTCGTGGGAAGTGCGCATAATTACTCCGGAGTCCAGCACCTGCATATGCTGATGTTTCCGAGCGCGGTCGGGATGCATCTCCTCGCCTTGAACGCGGTATGAGAACATCTCTCCTGGAACAAAAGCCTTACCTTGTAGATCAGGGAATTGACTAATTCTGCGGAATTCACCGTTGTACAACACATGGGTATAACCCCCATCGGGGTCGGCAAATTCCTTATTATTCTCCGCAGGCTGGAGGCAGGCCATAACCTCGCCCCCCGCCGTCCATTTTGCTGGACCCTGGTTGGTGACCGTCACTGTAATATCTATCCGTTCAGCACAAGGCCTGTATAGAATTGCGAAGGTCGCGCAATAAAGGGCGTCACTGTCGTGTGCTGGGCAGCGGCCAGACACACCCACAGTTCCGTCGCTGTTAGGTTCGTAGCGCTCAATGCTGACATCATACGAAGGGCCGTCCAACATTATCACTTCTGGCAATCGCAAATACCATCTGCCGAAGCCTTCTGGTCCGCTGATCTTAACCTTTTGGCCAGTGTCTACAGGCTCTATTCGGATCATACAGCTCTCATCTGCCTATTGCTCCTGCGGAATAATGGGGACAACAGCTTTTAGTCGAATAAGCACATTACCGACAGCATTGTTGCGTATTGACCGGGTGACCGTCAGGAACCGCCATATATCGTCACCAGGATGAGGTTCCGAAGTATTGCTTGCCTCGGATTGATTAGCACGATCCAAGATTTGCAAGTCGCCAACTCCAGGGGCGTTTGACTTCACCCAAGCTCCCAGCGTGATTGTCTTGCCGGCCAGGAATGCCGCGGGAAAGCTCTGATCCAGGGAGACATGACCGAACTGACCGGGTTGGGTGGTCAGTGTAGCAGAATAATGGCCACTTTGTGGGGAAGTTTCCTCCTGCACTACTACTGGCGCCCGGCCTACCAGAAGCCAGCCATCCGGCGGCTGTTCGGCGGCACTCCAGCTTTCAAAACCTGGATTTCTCAGCAAGTTCATCGCGTCCGGCGTAATATGGTCTCCCTCTACAAGAATCGCGTCGTCAAAGCTGACAAACACCCTCTGCGTCTTAGGTTGCCAGTTTAGGTCATGGGGTTTGCGGCAGTTGCGCAGAGCCTCCAGATAAGCGTCGGGCAGATCCCGGCCCCAGCCTTCTCCATGCCCATAATCAGGGCCCCACCAGATGGTAGAACGAAACGCACTATATGCATACAGCCATACGTAGCGATCCGTGACTGTAAGCGCATTGTACAGCGCATGCTCAAAGCGTGTGGGGCTGCGATAGTTCTTGTCCCACTCTTGGGGATCCGCATACCATACGAATCCGTCACGGTTAGCGCCGACGTCGATCCACAGTCCAAACCCATATTCCACCCGGTCGTAGAGTGGGGAGGAGGCGCGCCCAGTTTTCACAGCATTCTTCAGATCAAAGAACTGCTGGTAGATGACATACGGATAAGCCTGCTCCATCCCGTCCACCAGCGTGGCTGCACCAATACGTTCCAGCATGCCCTCAACAAAGGCACGGACCAACGGGCCTGCCGCCCAACCTGTATCTGGTATCATCACAATGGTGATGTCGGGGTAAACGGCTGTTACTGCTTCCATAAATTCCCGGCCGCGCTGACGGACCTGAGCGACGCACTCATCAAAACTGCGGGGTGTGCGCCGCGCCTCCCGCGAATACTTCGCATAACTGGTGTAGTCGAATGGGTAACGCCATGGCCCCAGTGCCCCGCTATACGGCTCAACGTCCATAAACAACCCCTTGAAGCCGGCTTCTCGGGCGATGCGGGCGGCAATCGCTCCGTTCTCTGCAATGACCGACCAGCTCGGGTCAAACCAGTCCACGTTTGACTCTGCTTCCGTGGTGACACCGCGGGCAGTGGTCTGAAAATCAATGAAGTTGTCAGTGAGCCGGCAGAAGTGAGTGGCTTTCAAGCCAGCGATCGTCTTCTTGAAGTCATCCAGGGTGTGCCTGCGACCGCCGAACCAGGGATAACGCCCCCGCTTAGATAACTCCCAGTCGTCTCGGCATACGGATATTACGACTCCATCCACAGGGAAGCGTTCGAGCTGCCCAATAACTTCGGGGAAATGCTTGCCTTCGATTCGGTCGGTGGCCCAACCGATAATCTTTTTTTCGGCAGGAACCGGCGGGCCCATCTCGGCAAGAGCCGGTAGGCTGCCGGCGACAATCAGGAGTATGCCAAACGACACCACTGTTAGGCTACCACGCATTGCCCCAACCTCCCGCTTCAACGAACACCAATCAGAGTTGGTGATGAGTTTCTCGTTGAGGGCTGGTTTTTCCTGCTGCTATTACCACCTGAACAATAGGCCCAAACTATTTGTCGCGGGGATGTACAGGCGAGAAGTTGAAGTCATATGCTTTACAGGGCATAGGCCGCACGGTGTACTGGAAATACATAGTTACCAAGCAGCCCAATGGCAAATGTCGGTCAGAAGACAGTGGTAGTGATGGGTCTGGTAAAATGGATGTTGCTTGTCTTAGCAGTTCTGGTTACGGTCATCTCACCGGTGCTCGGTTCGGAGTCTGTGCCGCCCACTATCCCGGTTAGCTACTGAATGCCAAGGCCGCGCAGAAGCTGGGTAGCGGCCCCGACTGAGCGCGGCATGGTCTTTGCACCAGGCAGGCAACCTGGCGATCAGTCAAGCCATAACCGCAACCCTCCCATTATTCTTGCTTGTCCCATTTCTCCTGGGCTTTCTCTAGAGCAAAGGAAGCGGGGCTCTCTTCGTCGGACAGACCGGCCTCTTTGGCCGTTGCGGCAATGTCGCGCTCCGCTTTGACGTGAATCGGATCATCTGGCTCGAGGTACAGCAAGGCGGTAATCTGCACTGCCAGCCGCGCCATCTTCACGCGCCTGAGAACCTCTGGCTTGTCGTCCCCCGAGGCCTTCTTCTCGGCCTCGTCAAACAGGGTATCCCACCGCCTTATCACCTGCTTTGTGGGTATGGGTCTGGTACCGTTGTTGTGGAATCCATCCATCTGCGCCATTACCGGCCAGTTTTTCTCGTCGCATCCGAGGTAATTGTCGGGCTGCTGGGTACTCTCCAGGTAGCTTAGGATAGGCCCAGCCGCAGCGCCGTAATATGCCTCCACAAATTCCTTTATTCCGGCCGCGACGTCGTACTGCGGATTCCACAGTATCTTCGCGAAAATGAAGGAACGAAGCGGCTTCATCCAGTAATAGTCTTTGAAGTTGTTGGCGTGGAACTGCGCCCCTTTGACGCCGGCCATCTCCAGTTCCCTGAACTTCAGGCCGAGATACCTGAAGCCCGGCCATGGTGGCCGGGTCTCGCGGTCTGCGTCATACATCCAGACCCAGACATGGGACGCCACTTTCGTCCACTGCCGAATCGCGGTCCAGTATCCTTTCCATTGTTCGTTGTATTCACAACAACCGAACGGGTGATAGTGACAGGCAGTGAGCGGGGCGAAGTCCACGACGACATTCGGGTGCATCTTGATATTCTCCGGCGGGAAGGTGGACCAATAGTAAGCAAACGTGTGCACGAGTACGTCGGGGTAGTCTTCCTCAAGGGCTTTGGCAATGCGGTTGACGAAGTCCAGCAGCACGCCGGTCGCACCTACGTGATACTTACCGGGGTCCCACGCTGGCCGGAGAAGGCTTGGGTCTGCCCAGCCGGGAAGCTGGGCGTACGGGAAAACACCCAGAGGGTTCCTCGTCGCAGTGTAGGTGTATTTTTTCCAATGTTCCTGGCACCTTGGGCAGTGGCAGTAGTCAGCACCTGTGACCGAGTCCGACTGGGAAATGGAGATGATGTTAGCTCCGGGGGTCTGATCCAACCATTTCCTTGCCTCCTGCAAGACCAACTTGGACACCTCGGGATGCGTCAGACACGGGGTGATCCTGGGGTCGCGTTTGCCCTCCGAGTCCAGTCCGAAATAGTCCGGGTGCTCGTCGAAGTGCTCACGCGACAGCAGGCCGTTGACCCCCAATGTGTGGACGTAGTATCCGCCACTCCAGGTGTAGGGCTTGGGCGTGGCGAATTTGAGTGCCTTGGCGTACAGCGGATGGGACAGGATTTCCTCCACGACGCTGCGGTCGTACGGAGCACGAACCCATTTCAATGACGGGGAGAAAAGGTTAATTCTGTTTCGAGCCGCCCAGGCGGGGTCGGCCGACTCAGCGCCGTAGATCCAGCGCGCCTCCAACGGCGGTACACTCTCCTCGTGGATAAGGTCAATTGAAAGGTCCGTCTTCTTCGGAATTATGCTAAAGTCAGGTGTGTACCAGCGGCAGCCCAGGTATTTCTCCAGAAAAGTATAGACTGCGTTGAGCGTGCCCCGCGCTGGGCCGCCGAACAATAGCAGGTAGTCATCTACCGTCCAAATAACATAGCCTTCCCGGCCCAGCTTCTGCCAGTCAATATAGACGGCCAGGTTATCAAGGTGTTTGCTGGGGCCAATGATGATCTCGTGCTGCCTCATCGGTTCGGCATCGGTGACAATAGGCAGCCGTACTCCAGTAATCTCTTCAAAGAGATGCACGAAGTCTTCGCACGAAGTCTTCAGCCACTGCCGGAATAGGCTGTTCGGCATTCTCAGCAACGACTACACGGTAGTCACTGTGCCCGTCGCTGGCCAGTTGTAGAATATCTGCCTGGACGAGGTAAGGACTGACACTCAATACCAGCACCATTAGGCTTGCTTGCAAGAGTCTGCACATTTTCCTCACTACCTGGAGGGAATTCGTGGGTTATACCCGGGATGTACTGAGAACTTGTGATGAATAGCTCACACTGTTGCTACAACAAATTCTCATTATATGAGACTGGTGCCAAAGTTACCTCTCCGCAAGGAGAGGGTGTGTCACGGGTTTTGTGTGAACCCGGTTACGTCTTGGGACTATTCAGTTTTGGGTGTCTACGGCCAGAATCGGGTCAAATTGCGCCCGGACCGAGTGCA
>JALGTJ010000294.1 GCA_029821415.1 Candidatus Zipacnadia bacterium | reverse complement strand
GGCCAGGGCGAGGCTACGGCTATACTGACGATGCCGCAGCATAATTTCCTCCATTATCGGCAGGGAGGTTTCCGTAACAGTTGAGTGGCTGGCAATTATTGGCTTAGAAGAGGCGGACGGCCCGGGCTTGCCACCGGGTATCCCCACCAGCAATCCTGCATTCGCCGCTTGACCGTGAGAGCAAAGCCTTCGGGCGCTCCCAACCGAGGCAGGCTGTGCAGATGCCGGGTCAGCAAATCCATCTGCCGGGCAAACCGGGCACAGGCCGGACACTGGGCCAGGTGCCGCTCGATGGCCTCCTGCAACCGTTCATCGCGGTCTTCGGATGTCAAGCTAACTAATCACGGCATCTCTGCCAACCAGTGTTCAACATCTATCTTCTTTTCGAGCTTGTCACGCAGTTGACTGCGAGCGTTGAACAATCTGCTCTTGACCGTGCCCACTGGACAGCCCAACACTTGGGCGATCTCCTCGTAGCTTAATCCCTCAATATCGTAGAGCGTAATGACTGTCCTAAGTTTAGTTGACAGTTCGGCAATGGCCTCAGCGACTATCTGTTGAAGCTGCGCGCTTTCCACCTGACTGACGCTTCCGCGCTGGTCGGCGGGCAGTTGACGTTCTATTTCGCCTTCGTCACTCGCTATAGGCTCATCCAGCGAAACGGTCTCACCCCAGCGCGACTTGCGGGAGCGCGCCGCATCAATCGCCAGATTGGTGGCGATCCGATACAGCCAGGTCGGAAAGCTTGCCGCTTCGCGAAACCCCGCTAAGTTTTGATAAGCGCGGATGAAAACCTCTTGAGCCACGTCCTCGGCCTCCTCGGGGTCGTGGAGCATTCGGGACACATAACCATAGATTTTATCCTGATACTGTTCAACCAGCATCCCAAATGCCTCGTCGTCGCCCTCTTTGGCCCGGTGAACCAGCTCTGAGATGTCTATCTGCGCCGCGCCAGTCTCAGTCATAATCGTAGACGTATCTTCAACCACAAGGTTCACTGCTTGCCTCAACATCACTCTACTACTTAGAATCGTCGCTGTCCGCCTCGGCAGGACCGACAAAGATGCTTCGCTCAAAGTAAGGATGATATCGCGACCAGTGCCCCGGCTGGTCGCGTTCGCGGTCAATAACCTGCTGAAAGCCCTGGACACGCGCATCCAAGTTGTCAGCATAGTGCAACGCACAGGCCTCCGGCGTCGCGGGCAAGACCGGTGCCCCCCATTCCCGCTGCCCGTGATGACTGAGCACCGTATGAGTGAGGCTATTAGCCAGGTGCTGCGGAAAATCCGGTAGTTGGGCAATCTTACCAGTCAGCAGCCGGTCGGTCAACACCACATGGCCCAGAAATCTGCCCGCGTCGCTATAGTCGTAGCTCACCTCGCCTTCCAGCTCGTATATCTTACCCACATCATGTAGCAGCCCCGCAGTGATCAGCAGGTCGCGGTCGAGCTGTGGGTGCAGCTCGCTTGCCTTCTTGACCAACTCAACCACGTTGAGGGTATGTTCCATAAGCCCACCACGATAGGCGTGATGCAGCGTTTTCGCCCCAGGGGCCGTCGTGAATCGGGCCAGCAACTCCTCATCGCCGAAGACGGCCTCCAGCAGCTTGTGCAGGTGCGGATTGCTCACCTCGGCGATATTGGCCTGGAGCTGCGCGAGCATCTCCTCAGGATTGCGTTGGCTGCTGGCGACAAAGTCGGCCGGATCGTACTCGTCGGGCCGGCAGGGCCGGATCGCTCGGACGATGACCTGGGGCTCGCCCTGATATTCTTCCACGTGACCGGCAACCATCGCCACTTGGCCGGGCAGGAGCGCCGCCGCAGCCTGCTCCGCATTGTCCCACATCCGCGCAGTGTAGCTGCCCGGCTTGCTACGAAACGGGGCCAGGGAGATGTCGGTAACCACAAAGGGCGCCGCGACCCTGTCACCTACGCTCAGTTCACTAACCAGTGGCTTGCTCATCTTACTCGCTTCCTCCGCCCGCAAGGTCACTCGTCAATGCTACGAGCGAACTTGCGTAGGATATTGTCTAGTTCCTCGGCAGTCGTCTCATCATTAGATAGGGTATCAGGCGCCCTGGGAACAAAGCGATCATTCCCTACTCGCCTCACGCGAGGGTTGAAATGCACTGACATGGCCACCCCGTTGGGATTAATAACTTGGCGGTATTTACCGATCTCCGCACAGATGACAGAAAACGGCACCGGTTTTCCAGTCTTGATGAACGCATTCTCGACAATCTCCGCCACAGTTTGGAAGAGGCTCTTTGAGGGGCGTTCGTACCCCCATTCCTTTAGCGCAAAAGTGCCCTTGACTCCAATCCAAACTATGCCATATCGTTCGCGGCCCAGAGCATGGTGTACTTGGCGCTCTGTAGCCGGACACTCAGGGAAGAGACGATTGTAAACCTCAGTGATCTCAGAAAAGTGCGCCGGGTGCCCGATTTCGCGCAGTGCCAGACATGCCCTCTCGGTGATGCGAAGCTTGCGCCGCGCGAAGTGGGCCAGGGCCTTCGCAAGAACTCCAATGTCAGCGGCGGGCAGCCAAACTCGTTGCGCGGACTCTATCCGATTTGCAATGTGGGTCGCATCAATTCCGCTGGGGAATGCCTTGAGAGACATGAACCATGAGGCGTCATCCCTTGAAGCAGTGAGAACCGACAATCCGAGCTTGGGCAACTCCACGCAGGGTACTCCGACGCGTTTGGCCAGGAATCTTCTAAGAACTATGTCAGGGGGCGCCATAGGCAGAACCAGACGACCGGATTTTGCCATGAAGTGACAAAGCAAGGCGCCCACAAATCCCGGATGCGGCGGTGCCTGCCAAAATCTGTTTTCAAGGCGGCTAACGT
>JALGTJ010000293.1 GCA_029821415.1 Candidatus Zipacnadia bacterium | reverse complement strand
GCGGCCACCAGCGACGCTCCATACTCGCCCTTCTTGAGGATAAGGTACCGTGGGCCCATCTTCAATGCCTTAGTGGCGGCTTTGGCCAAATTTGCCTCGCCGGTCAGTTGACGCAGTTCAGCATCGTTCATCGTGGCGACATCCACCTGGTGCAGCACCTCCAGCAGTTCATCGCGGGCATTCTCAATCCAGAAGTTCATAGTGTCACAAATGGTCAGGCGGGGCTGTTGCACCTGGTTTAGGACCTTCAGTTGCAGAGAAGGCAGAATGTTAGCAAGAAATACATAACCGCAGTGGCGAGCCGGTTCAGGCAGCGCGGGATTAAAATCTGCGAAAACATTGAGTTGAGTGTCCAGAGTTTCGGCTGAATTCATATCATATTCGTAACGGCCTGACCACCGGAATGAGCGCCCTCCTTTTATGCGTTGAACGCCCTCCAGGGAGACACCTCGCTCAGCGAGCTCGTCAAGCGCTTGTTGGGGGAAGTCGTCACCGATCACAGCTACCAAGTGGACGGGTGCAAAGAGGCTGGCGGCAGTTGCTGCATATAGACCTGCGCCGCCCACGGCATCTTTGACGCGGCCAAAGGGGGTCTCGACGGTGTCCAGAGCGAGCGAACCTACGATAAGTATTTCATTGTTCATTGTTCTCCCTTGTCCACGAAAGCAAGTTAGGCTCCTTATGAATTGCTGCTGGTGACGCGGCCACTTACTGTTCGTTCTCTGAAGCCAGAGCACGGGGCTGCCGGGCGCGGACCAAGCGGGCAAAGCGCCGTCGTGGTATCATCACAACCCGACCGCACTGGCAGCACCGCGCGCGGATGTCAGCGCCCAGTCGGATTACTTCCCACTGGTTGCCTCCGCACGCATGTGGTTTTTTCAACTGGACGACGCATCTTCGGCCTGCCCTTGCTGATCGGCGTCTGCTATGGGAATCGTAAAACTGAAGGTCGAACCTATGCCAGGTTCACTTTCTACTTCAATGGTTCCTCCGTGGGCCTCAACGAGATGTTTGCACAAAAACAGCCCTATTCCCGTGCCGCTAACCTTCTTCTGTTCGTTCTCGTGCAGGCGGCGGAAGCGCTGGAACAGATGAGGCATCTGCTGCTCGGATATGCCGATCCCCTCATCGCTGACCGAGATTTTGACGAAGTTGCCCTCAGTTTGCGCGGCCACCTTTACAGTACCGCCCTGCGGCGAGAACTTGATGGCGTTGCTGATCAGATTGGTGAGAATCTCCTCCAGCTTATGCCGGTCGGCCCGCAGGGGTGGTAAGTCGTCGGGTATGTCGGTTATAAAGTTATGGCTGGCCGTGTCGTGCCGCTGCAGTTCGATAATGTTGTCAGTCAAATGCTGAAGTCCACTGCTATCAATTGTCTTCCATCTCATGAATAGTGGTCGGTCTGCTTCAATGCGAGAGATATTCAGAAAGTCGGCGACGAGATACTGCATTCGCTTGGTAAGGCGATCAATCTGCTGGATGTACGAGTTGCTCTCGGTGCTAAGATGAGCGGTGTCAGCGGCTAGCAGAGTGACAAAGCCGTCCAGCGCGCTGAGCGGGTTCTGCAACTCGTGGGAGACGAACGAAATAAGGTCGGTGCGCATGCGATTTAGCTCGACGAAGTGAGTCACGTCGGTCATTACCAGGCACTTGCCCAGGTGCTGGAGATTATCTTCCACTAGGGCCAGGTGCAAGCGCACTATCCTACCGCTGCCGGCTGGCAGCTCCATCTGCTCGATATGGACGCCTGATTCGATAGAAAGCGGCCGAGCAAACAGATCGGCTATGCGATTGTCGTCAACGACTGCCAGGATTGGCTCTCCAAGGGCGGCTGCTTTACTGAGCTGCAGCATCTGTTCGGCGGCGTTGTTGATCAGGATAACTCGGTCGCGAGCATCGGTGGCCACTACCCCGGAGGCCATTTGCTCAACCAATGTCTCCACACGTGCTTTTTCGTCATTGAGACGGGCGTTGGCCTCCCGCAATTCGGCATTAGCAAAATCAACACGCTGCTGGAGTTCTGCATACAGCCGGGCGCTATCTAAGAACATTGCTGCTTGCTGGGCGATGACTGCCAGCAGCCCTGCGTCGTCCTCGGTGAACGGGGCTGCCTCTCGCTTGTTTAGTGCCTCAACAACGCCGACGACCTCGCCGTGCAGGTGCATGGGAACTGCCAGCACGGTAGTGACCGGAAAGTCTACTGCCTGGGCAATGTCCTGAGCCTGGCGGGGGTCAGAGGCGGCATCGTTGATTAGCAGAGCTTCTCCGGTGGCTGCAACGTGACCAGCGATACCGTGACCTAACTCAACGGTGAAGTCCTTGATCTGCTCAGCCTTCTCACCGGTGGCAGCAACGAAGCGCAAGTGGCGGTGCTTCTCGTCAATGACCATCACTGAGGCCGCTTCGGCTTCCAGTTCGGTTTCGATCCATTGCAGAATTCTGCTAAGCAACCGATCCTGATCCCGACTGGAACTGCCGACTGGAACTGATCAACTGTCCAACACGGGAGAGGCTGCGAATACGGCCATGCAGTTCGGCCTCGGCCTGAGCCTTTTCTTGCTCACTGAGGCTTGCTGATCTGGCTATCATAATGAGAGAGACGATCGCAATGCCTATAAGCGGGAGGGCCATTGGTAACAGGACTTTGATAGCGAATAGGAGCAGCCCGGCAGCCAGGTACCCTACCGCCGTCGCTGTCCCGGTTAGGAGGCAGGTCCAAGTACTCGCCTCGGCCAGCGCCCAGCTCAGGCCCAGGCACGCTATCGCCGTCAGCGCCAGCGCCCACCACCAAGCCAAGGGCTGAAACACCCGGTTGTTGATGATGTTGTCCACGGCTACGGCAGTGATCTCGACACCGGGCACCAGCGGGGAAAGAGGAGTGCGGTATCTGGGGGCCAGCTCAATTGCTGTGGGACCGAACAGCACTATCTTACCGTCCACCTGCTCACGGAGCTGATTGGCAGGCAATTCGAACACTTCGACAGCGGACAGTATGGGGTAGCTGGGATAGGGACGCGGATAATTCAGGTGAATCTCTCCGGCGCTGTCTATTGGTATGGTCATATCGCCTAGCTTCAGTTGGCCTGACTGGGGGAAGCGGCGCATCTGCTGTGTTTCCGGCGAGGCACCCAGGAAAACCCGGGCGACCTCTGCGGCAAAGCTGGGATAGATCTGCCCTTGATCCGAGACGACCATCGGCATTCGGCGGAGGGTGCCATCGGCTTCGGGGGTTACATTAACTGCGCCTAGCCCCGCGGCGGCTGCCACCAATTGCTTAGGAGGAGTATGCAGCCTTCCACCCCGGAGACCTACTGGACAGGGGAGACTACCGCGTCCCGCGGAAAAGCGTGAGGCTTGCGCAAGCCCCTGCTCATCTGGCTGACGACTGATATCGGGGGGAAGTATCACTGCGGGAAAGATGACCGCACCGTGCCGCCGGC
>JALGTJ010000292.1 GCA_029821415.1 Candidatus Zipacnadia bacterium | reverse complement strand
CCTCCTGGTTGCTGACGTGCCCCAGCAGGTTCCAGTGGAGCCGTGAGCCAACAGATGCCCCAGCATCATCGCCATTCGCCACAGAGAGAAACTACTTCCTACAGAGCTCCGGTGCCCGCTTCACAACGGTGCTACTGGGCCTGATAGCCTTCACTTGGCGGCGGCAGTTGCCAGCGGATGGCGTGGAAAGCGTTACTGGCCCAGGTTGTCAGCACAGTTCCGTCCGCGAATTGCACTGACGCAGGCCAGCCGATGTAGCACGTCGTGTATACGTCCAGCAGAATTGGATGGTCAGTGTCCCAGGTCTTGCCATTATCCTCACTGAGCACTGCGCCCAGGCCAAAGGGCACAAAGTGGCCTGTAGCCCAGGCCCATCCAGCGCGGCGGCGACCAGGACAGGCCGGCATCTTCGGATTCCATCAGGACGATGCCTTCGTCGGTCTCGCCGCCGGCTCCAGCCCCGATCCCTATGGGTGGTGCCCCTGCGAGGGCGCGAGCGAAGTCTCCGGCGACGCGGCTGGCCGCCAGGAAATGCGTGTCAGAAAGCGCCAAGATGTTGACCTCGCAGAAAAAGAGCATGGAACTGTCCCAGGTACTGACCTCGTCGCGCTGCCAGGTCAGCCCTCCGTCGCGCGAGCGCAGTCGCCAGGCGGTTGTGCGAGCTGCTCCCGGGTGGTGTCCCCAGGTCCCCGTACACCCAAACTTCAAGACAGTGCCGTCTGACTGCTGAACAAAGTTGCGAGTCGTTAGCATCGGATAACCATACTCAATACGCTGCCAGGTCACCCCACGGTCGGTGGACCGATACAGGCACTCGTCCGACGCTTCCGTTTGCAGCAGCACGGTTTTCCCATCACTCAGGCACAGCATCGCCTGCTCTTTGCCTGGGATCTTATCGCCCTGCATCTCCACCTTCTGCCAACTCACGCCCTCGTCGGTGGAACGATAGATTATGCTGTAATCCCCCTGTACCGGACAGGCCAGTAGTTCTCCATCTGGGAACCTGCTTAGTGCACCCTTATAGCCCGGGACGTGAGTGCGCTGCGCCGGCTGCAGTTCCCAATAAGATACCTCCTGTAGGCTTCTTCCTGTGAAGCCGGTTATCCCTGCCGGATATTTGGTATAGTCATGTTTCTCGGCAAATACTGGTTCGCTGGCCGGCTCCATCGGGACGAACTCTGTGCCCGGCAATTGCCATCGTACTACCTCAGTCGCCGAATCGTTTACTTGCGTGCTCTCCTCATAACCTTTGATAGTGTAAGAGGTAAGGATAGTACCATCAGGCATTTGCACAGAGGTGGGCCAGCCAAAGAAGTTAGCCAACGTGTATGCTAATTGCACGGGATGGTCCGTGTCCCAGGTCTTGCCCTGGTCGTCACTCAGCACAGCGAAGATCCCGCTGGGCACTTCCTGCCGGGCGTAGGTACACAGCAGTCGCCCATCACTAAGCGCCAACAGATGAGCATGGATTTCGCCCGAAGCCAGGAAGTCGCGCGGCTCGGTCCAGGTTAGGCCGCCATCTTCTGATTCCGTCAGCACCATATGCTCCGTCGGGTCGCTGCGCCGAGTAGCCGCCAGTAGATGTGAGGGGGAAAGCTGCAAGACGCAGGCTTCTCGGAAAAAGGGCTGGAGACTCGGCCAGTCCGTAGTGCCGCTGATGTAAACGTCGTCACTGATGATGTCCTCGCGTTCGGGCCAGGTTTGGCCTCCGTCGGTTGACCGCAGTCGCCAGGCCGACCGCATCGCAACTATGCCCTGGGAGTGCTCTCTGTACCACTTAGGGGTCAAGCCCAACAAGGTGCGCGGTGGCGGCTCATACCCGCTATACCAGCCACCCTCAGAGCCGAAGATCAGCAGGCTGCCGTCGGGTTGCTCTATGATACTGCGGATTATGCCCGTCTCCTCACAGTCAACGCGCTGCCAGGTTACCCCGCTATCGGCGGATCGGCAGTCAACGCGCTGCCAGGTTACCCCGCTATCGGCAGATCGGTAAAGTGTCCCGGTGTGCAGGAGGACTGTCCCGTCTGACAGGCACTTCAGCAGCGCCCCGGCGCCAAAGAGCTCGTCGCCTTGAGTCGGGACTGGTTCCCAGGTCCTTCCCTCATCCGAGGATCGCCAAATGGAAACCCTCTGCAACTCAGTGCTCCCATAATGGGGACACGCCAGCAGGTCACCATTGGGCAGCATAGTCAACGAAGTTACGTAAAGCCCTCGGTGCCCAATGCGCGTCCGCACCGCCGGCTTCAGAGTCTCGTATATTACCGGC
>JALGTJ010000016.1 GCA_029821415.1 Candidatus Zipacnadia bacterium | reverse complement strand
GCGGAGCCAGCATTACTTACCATATTCCAGCACGCCAAATCACCGATGAAGAGCTTGTCTGGGCGGAGCAAATCCTCGAAAAAACTGGCGGGGAGATTCAGGCACTCGCTGACGGAGTTGGGGCTGACTATAAAGCGAAGCTATATAAAGAATTGCACCAGGTTCAGAACGAAGACATCCGGGTCGAGCAGCTCTGCTTCGCCATTGACGACACAGCGCTGCTGAGTTTCCCCGGCGAGTTATTCACGGAAATTGGGATGGCTATCAAGAAGCACAGCCCCTTTGAACGCACCTATATTATCGGTCTCACCAATGGCTACATAGGATATGTGCCTACTCGCCAGGCAATAGCAGAAGGCGGCTATGCGGTTGACACCCGCCGTGTGGCCGCCGACGCGGAAGAGATCATCATGGACAACAGCTTGGCGCTACTATCAAGAGTCCATAATCTCTAAGGAGGAGCTAAGCAATGAGTGCACAGCAACTGGCCATCGCAGGCGGTACCCCTGTATTAGAACGTGGAGACTACCAGGACTGGCCAATCATTGGTGGCGACGATCGGAGATTGGTCAACGAGGTCTTGGACACTGGTATTTTGGCCGGGGGCACCGCACCTCAGGTTACCGCCCTGGAGCGGGAATGGGCGCAATACATCGGAACCAAACATTGTCTGACTACCGGCAGCGGCACCGCGGCTCTGCATATGGCACTGGCTGCCATGGACGTAGGACCCGGCGACGAGGTCATAACCTCGGCATTCACCTTTCTGGCATCTGCTTCGTGTGCACTGCATCAGAATGCCATCCCTGTGTTTGTGGACATTGACCCCAAAACTTACTGTATGGACCCAAATCGGCTGGAGGAAGCAATCACTGAGCGAACCAAGGTGATCATTCCAGTACACATTCAGGGATGCCCGGCAGATATGGATCCCATCCTGGAAATCGCGAGACGGCACAATCTGCGAGTCATCGAGGATGCTTGTCAGGCCCACGGTGCTGTGTATAAAGGCAGAAAGGTCGGCTCCATTGGTGAGGTGGGCTGCTTCAGTCTCAACAACTTCAAGAACCTCCCGGGCGGCGAGGGCGGTCTCTTTAACACCGATGATGAGGTGCTGTTGCACAAGGGCATGTTGATCCGCTGCTTCGGCGATGAGATTGATGAGGTCAGCCATCGCCGCCAGTACAATGCCTCTATTCTCGGCTATATGTACCGCAACCAGGAATTGCCCGCTGCGCTGGCTCGTGCGCAACTCCTGCACCTGGATGAGTACAACGATATCCGTATCGCCAACGCTGACTACCTCAGCGACGAATTGAGCAAGCTTCCTGGTGTGATCCCGCCGTACTGCCCGCCAGAGTGCAAGCATGTCTATTTTATGTATAATGTCAGATTCGCCCCTCAACTCGCGGGAGTGAATGCCGAACCACGTCGGTTCCGCACTGCCGTGGAGAAAGCGCTGTATAAAGAAGGAGTATTAGTGGGTCAGTGGCAGACAATGCCGGTGCCAGCTCAAGACCTATTTCAAACGAAGCTCGGCTACGGCGGCACCGGATACCCCTGGACCATCAACGAAGAGAAGGGCATCAAGTACAACTATGATCCGGCTCAGTTCCCGGTAGCGCAGGAACTGTGTGATACTTATACCATTATTCATGGTATTCACGCACCCAACGATCAACAACTAATGCGCAAGATCGTCACGGCCTTCCATAAGGTGTGGGATGATCTGGATACAGCACTGGCTCACGCTGACGACCCAATCTATCCGGGGCCGGACGGCAAGCTCTACGGAGCAGGATAGGTACGAAGGAGTGTTTTTCTATGAACAGCAGAGGGCTTTTCGGCAAGAAATTCCTGGACATTCAGGTGCGCACTTCGGAGATCCCACCTCCCGACGAAGACCACGTCATCGTCAAGGTTCGGGCTTGCGGCATTTGTGGTACTGATGTCAATTTCGTCCGCGACTGGGAAGAAGAATATATGCCATTGGGCCACGAGATAGCGGCCGAGGTTGTGGAAGTAGGCAAGAATGTGCCCAACGTCAAGCCTGGCGACAAGGTGATTGTCGAGGACTGCACTATGTGCGGCATCTGCGAGGACTGCAAGAGTGGCAATCCCCAATTCTGCCGCAATATGTACGACATGGAAGGCCAGCCCGGCATGGGGGAGTATCTGTCCGTACGCTACAACTGTTTGGATAAGTTTGAGGGAATAGATTATGTTGCGGCCTCCCTGACAGAGCCATTGGCCGTCTCACTGACCGCCGTGCTCAATGCCGAGATTCCCCTGGGCGGCAGTGTGGTGGTGCTGGGACCTGGTCCGCTGGGGTTGATGTCTGCTCGCATAGCTAAGCTGCACGGGGCGGCGTTTGTGGCGATTACCGGACTCCCGGCAGATAATCCCCGCGAAAAAGCCCGCCTGGAGGCGGCTGAGAGGCTGGGGTGTGACCTGGTAATTGAGGTCGGCAAGCAGAGCGTCGAGGACGAGATTCTATCCCGTTTCCCTAACGGTGTGGACCGAGTTATCGTCAGCTCGCCGCCACAGAGCATGTACGACGCCTTCAATATCATCCGTTTCGGCGGCATAATCACCTTCTTTGGCCTGCACTTCGGCGGCGAGAATATCATTGACCTGGACGTCAATGATATGATCTTCCGCAAGATCACCCTGCGGCCCACCTTTGCAGAACCAGCCATCAACTTCCCGGTTTCTAATCGCTTACTGCGCGAAGGGCTAGTGGATGCCGATATGCTGATAACCCACACCTTCGGGTTCGACAATGCTGAAGAGATTTTCAGAGCGATCATAGATGGCAGCCAGCCAATCATCAAAGCGGTGATGTTACCGCACGGATAGCCCCCACCCATGGCACGGCACTCAACGATTACACCGACGGGCTGTGACCCAGCAACAGGCTGGAATTAAACTGCTAACCATGACGCTTCATAAGTCAAGAGCTGTATGGGCAATACTCCTTCATAGGCATCTGACATTGCTGAGCGTGCTCATCGTCGGCATCTTAAGCGTATTTGCAGGGGAGGCGCCCATGGCTGATGATAACGGAAGTGCCGGGATATCCTCGACCCACAGTACGCCCCTCGTCTTGAACTCAGGACCTCACCTGTTCATTGACGACTACTTGGTCGCCCAGAGCAGCAATCTGACGTATACCTTGCACCACCCAACGCGGTCGGCGGCACCCATAATCGGTGGCATCAGCACCCCAGATAAATGCGCCCAACCCTATTTCACAGTAATATACGATGAAGGGATGAAAAGGTACCGTATTTGGTACGGGATCGCTAGCGAACAGCGTAGCGACGTGGGTTACTTAGAATCCACCGACGGCAAGAACTGGGTCCGTCCCCCACGAGTGGTCATGGTTATGAACGGATATGGTCCCAGCATCATTGACGAGGGGCCGCGCTATTCCCATCCGGCAACACGTTTCAAGTTGGCTTACTGGGCGCAGCTTGATTCCGTTCGTTACACTGAATCACGGGCCATCGGCATGTGTGTTGCCTTCTCGTCTGATGGCATCAACTGGACTCAATATAGCGCCAACCCAGTGCTGCCTGACCTGTGGCAGTATAGCCCCGAGGTTGATCCCTTGCACATCGGCGACCCCCGTTGGAAGCAGACAGCCGGTGATATCGTGGACGTCACGTGGGATCCGCTGCGCCAGCGCTATCTCGCCTGCGTGAAGTCCTACACCCAGCCGCCAACCGAGTTTGGCCCAGTGTCTCGCACTTATGAATATGGCCGACGGTTGGTCTCACAGACTACGAGTAAGGACTTTGTGCACTGGACAACGCCTCGACGAATCATTGTGCCAGATGAGCAAGACGAGGGAGAAACTGAGTTCTACGGAATGGCCCCGAAACCACGGGGAGATCTTCTCATCGGCTTTCTTCGCGTTCTGCGAGATGACGTAGAGGATGGCATCGGCTACACTGTCCTCGCAACCAGTCGGGACGGGGAAACCTGGGTTCGTCAGCGTGAGCCCTTCCTTGACCGTAATCCCGAGCCGGGGACCTGGGACCACGGTATGGCTTGGATAGGCGAATGTATCACTGTGGGCGATGAGGAGTTTCTTTACTACGGAGGCTACGCTAAGGGCCATAAGTTTTACAGTGATCGCAGTATCGGCCTATCCACGTTGCGCAAGAACGGCTTCGTGTCGCGAGACGCCGGTAGCCAACTCGGGCGGCTTCGCACTCCGCCCGTTTTGATTGCCGCAAAGAAGATGACAGTCAATGCCAAAGTAGATGGTGAGCTTCGGGTAAGGCTGTTAGATCGGGCCGGCAAGCCTTACAGGGGGTTCACCTGGCAGGACTGCGCGCCAATCCGTGGCGATGCCACAGCCCATCCAGTAATATGGCAGAGCTCACTCGCAGAATTGCACGGCAAACTGGTGCAACTGGAGTTTGGTCTCCGCAAAGCCCAGCTTTACAGCTTCGAGCTATACAACTAAACGAATCACGGTCCGGCGGTGACTTCTGGAAAGCAGTTCGCGTGTGTACGGCGGATAGAAGATCCGTGCTATCAGTGAACGCAGGCAAACACCCTGATGGCGTCGTTCCGGTGCGACAATCTGTTGCTGGTGCTATCCCTATTCCCACTGTACCGTCTTTGCGACTCTAGCACGCACGGCCTTATGTGTCCAGTTGACGTGCGGTAGGAGGAGTCAATCCCGCACACACAGAAGGCTATACACAGAAAGAAGTATGGGCGAAATCTGAGCAGAAGCGAGGTTTCACAACTATGGGAAAGTTACAAATTGGTGACGGCCAAAGCTGGTCATTCCTGAACGGCGAATGGCGCGATGGGCCTCAGGGAGAGCTCCTGCCTCCTGATGGTCAAGAGTTGGAGTACATGGCGGTCAAACATGACGAGGAGTATGCAGACTTCAGTGCCACCTACCGCTTCAAGTTCCGCAGTGGTGCCGGTGGGGCCCGGTTTCTGTTCCGACTACAAGACAGTAGGCGCTTCTATGCTCTGGACATCCCTTGGAACGGACAGCAGACACGCGCCCGGCATTTCTGGGCGGGCATCGTCATGGCGGATGGTACACCTCTACAACGGTACCTGAACTTCGCGATGGTGCCAGGGCTAAGCGCAAATCTCCACGACTGGTACGAGGCCCGAGTCCAAGCCACCGGCCCACGTTTGCGCGCGTGGATAAACGATATTCTGGTGGCCGACGTACAGGACAGTACTTATACCTCTGGGCGCGTGGGGTTCACAGGCCTTATGAACCCATACATAGAAAACGTGCACTTCGCTGATGCCGAAATCCAGGGCGAGGCGACGGCGTCCTCGGACTGGCCTGGTCTGCAGGCACCAGAACCCCATTGGATTACACCCTGTTGGGAAACCGACCCGGAAACCTGGCAGAGCTATGCAAATCTGCTACAGGGCCAAGACGGCGAACTGCTGCTGCATCTAACCTTTGGCAACCCGAACCAGGGCGAGACCCGGCGTAGTGTCTGGGTGCGATCCACCGACGCGGGCAGGACTTGGGGCGAGCCAGAGCCATCCCGTCTGCAGATAGGCCTGGGCGCAAACTATTGTCGGAACGACGGCACATGGGTGTGCATATTCCCTAATCTCCCCATTTTCGGAGACCCGCTCTATAGCTACGAATCTACAGACAAGGGTCAGACCTGGCGCGGGCCTACCCCTCTTAATGTACAAGGCGACTGGCCCGAAGGCTGGAAGGTGGGCGGCCCGTGCCGGCCAGTGCGCATGCATGATGGAGCGTTGGTATTACCGGTAATAATGACCTATGACGAACCCAGGCCGGAGAAGAGCACGTTGATTACCTGTTGTGCCGCCTTCGTGCTCCGCAGCGAGGATGACGGCCATACTTGGTCCGCCCCAGTTTGGTGCGACAGCGACAACAAACAGCCGGGCAAACCCATAGAGGCTGGTAGCCGGGAGCATGCACTTGCCGCACGCTACTACGAGTTAGGAATGGACGAGGTCGCTGACAATGTGCTGCTGGGTATCGGCCGGCCGGAGCGCGACCCCTATATGTGGAAAATCCTGAGCAATGACGGCGGCCGCACCTGGCAGCCGGCAGCCTGGGGGCCGTTTCCGGGCTACTGTCCGTCGCTAACTTGTACCCGCAGCGGCGTAATAGTCGCTACCACTCGCTTTCCATATTTCGCTGCGCATCTGAGCCGCGACGGCGGCCGAACCTGGGAACCGCCAGTCATCGTGGACTACTGTGGCTGGGCCAATCAGCAGGCGGTCTTAGCAGAACCCGAGACGGTTGTAGTGACCTACATGGGAGAGATTATGAAACGAGGCCAGGCCGACAGCCGCATCGCCCGCCTCCGGGTTACCGCCGAAGGGCTGGTGTTGGACCATTAACATCATCTCTGGGACGTAAGCAGTGCCCGACATGCGGTTGTCTCACCAAGCATATTTCCCGGTTACTTCTGCCAACAACAACATCAGCACCGTTTTCCGGCAGCGGTACAGTATGCCGATTAACAAGTAGAAGAACCAACAGTCAACTATGGCAGGAGCACTGAAGAAATGGCAATTTACCTGATTTCGTAAGAGAAAAGGAGTTGCCCATGCAACTGTTAAACAGCAGCAGTCTATTCAATGTTGGCTTGTATCTGGTTTGCTTAGCTTTGCTTTCTTGCAGCACGGCACGAGCCGCTGACGCTCGGCCGCAGCCTCTGCGACTTAAACCCGGACCGCACCTGTTCGTTGACGACTATCTGATTGAGGAGCAGGTCAATCTCACTCGTACTACGCATCAGCCAGAGCGCTGGCCCCAACCTATTTTGGGCCCGGCTGAACCATGGCATCAGCTCGTGAGCCCCGCTACCGTGTTGTACGATCCGGTCCAGAAGCGGTACCGCATGTGGTATATGGTGAAGAACTGGAGCGGCAACGGCCCCTTCTGGGCTCACGCCTACGCAGAATCCAGCGATGGCATCAACTGGGTCCGTCCCAGCCTAGGGCTAATCCAGATGCATGGCTCCACCGACAATAATCTATACTTGGGCCGCGGGATCGGTGGACTCGCCGTAGATGAAGGACCAAACTTCACACCGGCTGACGAGCGCTTCAAATACGTATATTGGCATGAGGGGATATGGGTGTGTCACTCACCTGACGGCATCCACTGGACCCCGTACACTGATGAGCCAGTCCTGCCGTTTTACGAGAGTGATCACCCCTTGTTCAAGCAGTCAGTCGGCGACATTGTCAACTGCATTAAGGACACCATCCGTGGCGGCTATCTGCTCATCTTTAAGATGTATGCCGTACCCGAGGATAACTTTTCCGGCAAGACACAGAACATGAGCCGTGCCGGCGAGCGTCGCTTGGTCGGTCAGAGCCGCAGTACCGATTTCGTGCACTGGACCAAGCCGCATCGTATCCTGGTTCCTGATGCCCAGGACGAAGGCATCACGGAATTCTATGGAGTTACTCCATACATACGCGGTGATCTCTACCTGGGTTTCCTGCGCGTCCTGCGCGACGACTTGCCTGCTGATCCAGGCGGCCCTGTGGAAGGTATCGGCTATACCGAACTGGTCACCAGCCGTGACGGTGAGAACTGGCAACGGCACCACGAGATCTTTTTCGATCGCAATTACGAGCCTGGGACTTTCGACCACGCCTTCGCGTATATAGCAACAGTCGCTGAGGTCGACGATGAGCTTTACTTCCAGTACTCAGGGCTTTCCACAGGACATAAGGTAGGTGGGCGGGCTATCGGGATGGCAAAGCTCCGCAAAGACGGCTTCGTTTCCCTGGATGCAGGGGAGGCGCCAGGCCTTCTGCGTACGCCGCTCGTGCTCCTGGATGCCTCCCGACTGTCTCTTAACATCAACGCCGCCGACGGTGAGGTGAAGGTACAGGTCGTAGACGATTCCGGGCAGCCAGTCCCCGGATTTACCTTCGCCGACTGCCAACCAGTGAGCGGCGATTCTCTCCACAAGATGGTGCGCTGGCGACGGCCGTTGACCGCGTTGCAGGGCCAGCCGCTTCACTTGGAGTTCTCGCTGCGGCGAGCCGAACTCTACGGCTTCCAACTAAAGCCTTGAATGGCCTCGCCTCTGAAATGAGTCCGCAGTCATTGTCAGCAGCATAGGAGTGCGGCGGTGATTAGACGAGTAAGATGATTGGAATGAGCCATAGGCCTAAGCCGAGTGTTACCAAGCCTCGGCATCGTTGCTACATAGCCTAAGGCAATACAAATCAAATAGGAGGCCTCTCTTATGGGAATAAACCAGCCGCCTGACAAGCCATCCTGGCTGGAACCAGAGCAGGGCGGAAAAATCCTGAATAATCTTGTTGCTCAACTGCTCGAAGTGCAAGCGCCCCCGTCAGAATCATATCGGACATACAACTTCACAAATCCACGGGACGGATGGATATTCGTCTCGTCAAGCACATCCGTCCCAAGGGCCGGGCGCATCGTGCTGACCATTGATGACGGAAACCAGGACGAGCCGGTAACAGTCCACCTGGATGGTGAGGACGAGGTGCATGAGGCGATGCGCTATCTGTCAGCCGGTGAGCACACGCTTGCCGTGCATTGCGAAGGCGGCGCCTCCTTGCAGAGCCTGCTTGTGCGAGCCATACCGGAGATTATCTATCCGGGAATCGGCTACAAGCCTAGTCCCTTCCTGGCCGGTTTCCCCCGCTACAAGTGGGACTACCTGGTACGCATCGGTATGCCTGATAACGTCAATGTAATACTCGAAAGAGAACCCGAGCCATCTATGGATGCCGAGGAATGGCGCAAACAAGGCAAGAAGATAATCACCCGTAGCACTACTCACGAGGTCGCTGCGCTTGAAAAGCCAGTGACGGCAGAAAAGGTCTATGAGTTGTGGGCGAAGGCGCCAGGATTCGCGCGCGCTGACCGCGATGGGGTAATGTTTGATGAACTGGACAGCAGTTCTCATGACGAGGACTATCCCGCGTACATTGAGGCGGTGCGCAGGTTGGCGGAAACTCCAGAATTTGCCGGCAAAGTCTTTTATCCGTACTGCGCTCCTATGTACAACGGCGAACTCAGCACCGCTTTTCTCAGGCAACTCATTGAAGTCGGATACAAATTCGGCGAAGAGAAGTACATTCCCGAGCAACCTACCCAAGCCGAGGCCTGGAAGATTCTGGAATACTACCTGGTAGAGAATACCCAGCGCTACCAGGCTGTGATCCCGGATGCCCAGAAGTATATGATCCTATGTCTCGGTTATATGACCGCGCCGCCTGAGACTCTGAACGTCAATCCGGGGGTTGACTGGAAAGTGTTTCAGGATATGGCATTCAACCTCATAGCCAATCACCCCACGCTTGCGGGCCTATATGGCATCCAGTGTTACCACTCGGCGTACGCAGACGAAGAGGTTCAACGCTGGACGGTAAAGCTGCTCCGGCATTACTGCATCGAGGGCAACCGACAAATGCTGTCCACTGACCCCTATATCCTGCCGCACATCCAGAACCCGGACTTCGCCGACGGCACAACAGGCTGGACCTTATCTCCCGCCGAAGAGGGAAGTATGGAGGTGAGAAGCGCAGAGGGGTACAGTTGGCTCCAGGGCAGGTATCCCCCTACAACACAGGGCAATACGTTTCTGTGGACCAAGCGAAGCGCGCAGCGCCCTAACCGATTCTCGCAGCAGATAAAGAAGCTCCAACCCGGCCGGCTCTAAACCCGGCCGGCTCTATTCGTTCAAGATGTTCACAGCAGATTATCAATGTCTCGTGCAGCAACGAGACGTCAAAGAGAGTCATCAGGTGCGCGTGCAGATAGATGACGTTGAGTCAATTCCGGACAAATCCTTCCAGGAAATCTACCCCAGCGGACTGGCCGGGCATTCCCATGGGGAATGCAACGTTGACTGTCTCGGATTGGGCAACCGATACCCAGCCAGGCGGCCCCTTAGGCCAAGAACTGATCTACAACTTCATAGAGGTGCAGCCGTACCTGGAGGACTGAACCGGGTTTAGTGTGGTGTTAGTTTCTATAATCCGGGAATGAAAACCCACTCCAAAGGACTATTATAGTCAGTACAAGAAGAATAGCGCTGGCAAACGGAACTTCTGCCAAGTGTTAGATGTCTAACAACATGGTGCATGCCACGGTCCAACTAGGGGCAGGCGGAGAAGTGACAGCGATGGCAAAGGTGAAGTCAGTCGGTAAAGTCCTGGGTGTGATGGTGATGCTGGCGGTGCTTTGTCCCGTAGTGGCTCAGGCCTATGTGTGGCAGCCCGACGGCGCGATCCAGTGCACGGGGATTACTGCGCCCACCTCCGGGGAAATCGTGGCACCCCTCAGTGAGGTGACTTGCACCGTCGCTGCGGCCACTGACTGGGACCAACGAATGATTCCTCCCCCCAGCCAGTGGTTCCCCGATACCTTCAACAACGAGGACGCGTACACCTGGGCCAGTGCTGGGTCGGCACTTTCAAGGATGGCGATAACACCGGGCAAACGGTCACCTGGGTTGCCGCAGACCAGGCGATGCTGCCAACCACCATCGGCCACGAATGTGGGCACTACACCAATCTTCCACATCACGAGGGCGGAAGTGCGTGTGTGATGTTCGTGCCCGCGAATTGGCAACAGATCCCTCATGCGTATTGCACCAACAATCCAGGCTGCCAGTACGGCTTCCGGCTACATTAGAGCACAGTTCATGCGTTAGACCATGGAGGTGGATCGAGATGTGCATGACGCGCAGTTGGAGAGATTTGCTCATTCGCAGCACTATGGTTCTATTAATGGTGATTTCGTGCGTATTCGGCCCTCGCAGCGTCCAGGGCCAAACGGTGGCGATTTCCGAGGCTCTGAAGTCTGCAGTATTGCACATTCGGAATCACGACACTGCCTCAGCGATCAAGGTGCTGGAGCAAGCCTTGCCGCTGGCCCAAACGCCCGAGGAGCAGGCAAAGACAGAGCTTCTGCTGAGCAAATCGTACATATGGGCACAGCAGAATCCCAACAGAGCGATCGAGCTGCTTCACAAGGTCCTCGAATACGATCCTGAGTTTGAGTACTACTTTGCATGGGACGAGGGACAGCTTCGCGAGTGGCGCGATCGGGCGCAGCTCCAAGAGTGGCTGACGGAGAAGTTTGCCGCTTGGCGCGGGCCAACAAAGC
>JALGTJ010000291.1 GCA_029821415.1 Candidatus Zipacnadia bacterium | reverse complement strand
GGTCCCATACTGGGCGCGTCAGCTCAATTACTTCCTCGGCCAGGATCCGTAGATTCACTCGCTGTCGGTCGTCGGCTGGCACACGGGCGCTAAACCGCGCCAGAGATTGCAGGAGCGTAGTTCCCTCGGTTACCGTTGCCTGTAGCTCCTTGAGCTGCGCAATCGTTGCTTGATCATTGACGTTATCCTCCAGCAACTGTAACCTTCCCAGCAATACCCCGAAGATGTTTCCCAGGCGGTGCGCCACTCCTTGGCTCAGTTCGCTGACTAGCCGGTAATGCTCGGAAACACCGGCCTGGCCTCTGCCCCACTGCTCTTCGGTCTTTTGCCCGTTACCTTGGTGGCAATCCTGCAGACAGGTACGCAGTACGCCAGTCAACTGTTCCACGACCGCAGCATCTCCGGGGCTGAAATGACCCTTGTTGATACTTCCTATCAGCAGTAGCTTGCGCACTGCGCTGGCAGTGTCCAGCGGTATTGTGAGCGTGGAGCCAATTCCCCTCTGCCCCATTGTTCTATTCAGCCAGTTACCATCGTTGTGGGTGTCCGAACAGATGGTAGCGGCAAGCCGCCCGGAGGCTAAATCCGGTAGCGGCTTGCTTAGGGGCAGGCTCATTCCGGGCCTCAGCCCTAACTGATGGCTCCCTGATAGCGCCGTCACCTGCAGATTCTGCTCTCCCACCACCCAACTTAGTAACATCCCGCAATCACTGCTCACAGCCTGGCTCAGCGCGTTCATTACTAGCTCAAAGGTACTACCCGAGTCGCGGCCGCGGACGGCTGCTCGTATCACTCGCTCTTGTATAGATAACAGGGCTTGAGAGCTACAGGCGGCGGCTGGTGCTTTCGCTGGATGCTCCTGCAGAATAGCACGCTCAGGCATTGCCATTGGTGGCCCCCCGGGGAATTGTATATGACCAGCATAAGTGCTTTACCGTCTGCTGGTTGCAGCTGGTTGTATCTGCTGCTGGCCTATTGGTCTGTTGGGCATTACTGGAGACGCCTATAGTGTACCGTTCTGTTTATCGGCCCTCTTCGCTCAAAAGTTGAGGGGGAGTTGCTCTCAATGCCTCCGCTATGGTGGCGTGTTCGTCCAGTGTGGCGGTGATAGGCCTCGCCTGGGGGGATGGCGAGGCCCGTACGGAGAGTGCGCACCCCCGCTATGAAGCTAACGGTCTACGGCGAATCGCTTGGTTCACATATCCCCCCAGGCATTAACCTGCATCTTGAAGCGGTGGCTTCCTGCCCATATTTTCTATCAGTGAGTTCTTCGGGCGATCCCACCCGAGATAGGCTCATGGCGGCAGGTATTGCACCGCGTTGCATGGAGCAAGCTGCAACTACTGTGCCGCGAGGCGAGCTGCCCGACAGGCAGCAAAAAACCTGGTAGGAACTTGGGCACCAGTGGCGAATGATTATTACCAGCCGCTGCACTGGCACCTCCTTCCCTTCGGGTCATCAACACTGAGTGTGCCAATAGAGGAGGGACGATATGAGAGAACTTACCTTTGACTGCCGATATGCGCGGGAGTATACCGACTTAGGAATCCCATGCCGGGAGGAAAATTTTCAGTGGCATGAAAGAAAGGTGACCATCCCGGCTGCCCAAACGGCGCTGGTGCTGGTTGATTGCTGGGATCGGCACAATGGCTGAAGTATGCTGGCGATGAAGAGCTTTTTGGCCCACGCACAAGCGAACCTGGGTGGCCACCAGTTGAGTTCCGCAGACATGTGCATCAATATGATGATAGCCCATTCGGCCGGCCAGCCGAGCCGCTCTTGGAGCAGTGGCTGCACGATGAGGCCCTCTTTCCTGCAATGAGGATTATGGAGTTACTGGAGCCCGAAGCCGACGATTTTGTGGTAGCCACTGGCGAGCAGTTACATCGGCTTTGTCACGACCAACAGATTCTCCACTTGCTATATGCCGGCTTTGCTGCCAACATCTGCGTCCAGTTCCGTGACTATGGCATTCGTGCGATGCATAACCGGGGCTATCATACCATTCTGCTTCGCGACTGCACCAGCGCCATTGAGGGAAGTCATACTCTGGCGGGGCAGTGGTTACTGGAGGCAGCAATATTTAACATTGAGCTGAAGGTTGGCTGCTCGACTACAGCGCAGCAACTGCAGGCCGCCTGTCGCGAATAACTTGGTGCAGCGGCTGTGAACGGCTATGTATAATGGCCCTTTGTAGGTTATGCGAGTGGATATGCCGCGCTGAAGCTGAATGTGCCATTCCGGCGTCGAGATGAAGGGATGCCCATTTGCTTGCGGTACTTCGTCACGGTACGCCGGGCGAGCTGGTAGCCCTCTTCGGCCAGGATTTCCTCAAGTTGTTTATCGGTCAACGGAGTATTGGTATCTTCCTGTTTGATTATCTGGGCGATAAGCACTTTGGTAGGCAGGGCATCTTCGAAGAATACTGCGAAGGGCAATAGTGCACCGTCAGGCATCATGACATATTTGCCCCGGGTGGCTCGCGATACCGTGGACTCATGCAGCCCGGTTTCGCGAGCAATGTCCTTTTTGTTTAGCGGCCGTAGGGCCGTTAGCCCTCTAGTGAACACAGCCTTTTGCCGTTTGACAATGGCCTCAGTGATAAGCTGCATAGTAGCCTGGCGTTGCTCAAGCATCTCGATGAAACGGCGCGCGGCCCGAATTTGCTGTTGGATGGTTTCGATCTGCTCAGGATCAACATCGGGTCCCGACGCAGCAGAGATTTGAGCCTGCTTTATGATACGCTCCAGGCGTAAGTAGGCGTGATTAATACGTAGAGCCTGAGCCTGACTCTGCGGGATCTTTACGGATAGGTCCTTGCCGTCGTAGTAAACTATCGCGTCAGGATAGATCTGGTGGTCACGAGGTTGT
>JALGTJ010000290.1 GCA_029821415.1 Candidatus Zipacnadia bacterium | reverse complement strand
TCTGGCTCTTTTCGGGGTGGAATTGGCAGGCGAATACATTGTCGCGGTAGACTGCCGAGCAGAACTCATAGCCGTAATCGGTAACAGTCGCTATTATTGATTCATCTTCGGGCTGTACGTAATAGGAGTGGACGAAGTAGAACCAGCTTCCGGGAGGAATACCTGCCAGATGGGGCACCTCTCGCCGGAGCCAGACCTGATTCCAGCCGATCTGGGGAATTTTCAAGTCGTGGTCAAAGCGCACTACCTGGCCAGGAAAGATGCCCAGGCCGGGCTCCTGGCCTTCCTCGGACTGTTCAAACAGCATCTGCAGGCCCAGGCAGATGCCCAGATACGGCTTCCCGGCAGCAATCAGCTCGCGCAGAGGCTCCACCAGGCCACGCTCACGCAATCCCCGCAAAGGCACCTACGCCAGGCAGCACAATGCCGCTGGCTTCCGCGAGTTGCTGGGGGCTGGAGGTTATTACAGTTGTACACCCAACGTACTGCAGCGCTTTCTCCACGCTGCCCAGATTGCCCATTCCGTAGTCAATCAGTGCTATCATATCAATTGGCCTTACTGTTCAGCATCAGGGAGCTGCCAGCGTACCACTTCCAGGTGCGTCGCGTTGTCCTCACCACGATACGAGTACGCGGTCAGCAGCATGCCGTCAGCAAGCTGGATGGTATTGCCGTATCCGCCGCCGCTGGCCTTTCCCTCGGGTGTGCGCGACTCTACAATAATCCGGTCGTGTTCAAAATCCCAGGTCTGCCCCTCATCATAGTTAATAATGGCCTGGATGCCGAGGGGGTATTTCAGGGCTCGCACCGTGAAGTTGTACAGGATTCGACCGTCCGCCAGCCGCAGCAGTTGTGGATACATCTCCCCGTAATCACCCATATCCTGGACTTTGCGCCACGTCGCTCCGTTGTCGGTGGATTCCCACAGTATGCTGCGGTCAGTCTGGTCCCAACCGGGGGCGGGCTTGCTTCCTGCTTGTGCTTCAATGGGGTGCCTGTGGCTCTCCACGCGGTTGATGTGCAGCAGTTTGCCCGAAGGCAAACGGAAGGTTTCCGAGTTGCTGAAGAAACCGTCAACATCGCGCCAGCCCATAATGTCGCATTCGGTAGATTTGTCCCAGGTCCTGCCATGGTCCTGAGAGCGCCACATATAAGTTTTCATCCCATCATCCATGCCTGTGGATACACCCAGCAGGACGGTTCCATCGGGCAACTCCACAGCCCGCCGGTCTGTGGCCGTTCCTTTGCCGTTCGGGGGGAAGCCATCCTCCTTGCCAATACGGTGGGTTTGCCAGGTGTGGCCTTCGTCGGTGGAGCGGCGAATGTGACTGTACCAATAGCCTTTTTGGGCGGCGTTAAGTTCTTCGTTGTTGGCATCCTGCGGCAGGATGTGGTTAGTCATTAGCAGTGTGCCATCGCTTAGGACGGTTAGAAAGAACTCGCGGCCGAAGACCTCCGAATGGACTTCGCGCGGCGACCAAGTTCGCCCGCCGTCCGGTGAGCGGAAAGTTATGAGTCTCTCGCGGAAGGGCTCCTGTACCAATTCATGAGCAACGACCAATACCTCGCCGCTTTTTAGAAGAGCAATGCTGGGCTTGTAGTCGCCGGGGAGCCCCAGAGGAATACGCTCGGCAGCCAAGCGAGGTGGCAGGCGCACTGGATTCTTCACGGCAATGAAATCCTCGCCGGACAGAACTGGTTCCTCCCCGTTCTCGGCTGGCTCCTGAGCCGCCCCTGCGTTGGCCAACAGTAAGAAACCCGGCACCAGCAATGTCAGGAAAGCGACAGCGTACATCAACATGTTCATCCCTCCTCCTTTATGTCCAACAGACATCTCCTAGCTGGCTTGTCGCCCTGGTCATCACTGTCGGTGCTACGAATAACCACATTGATTTGGTACATAGGCCAGCGATTTTCGGTTATAGTCAATTCTTCCTCCAGTGAGACGAATTGCTATTCTGACAGTGAGGCCACATGCTCTACTGAGGTAGAGCATACTCAAACTCCAGGCGCGGACGGAGCGCGGGATTGTCCGCCTCTCGCGAATGAGGGCACAGTGTTACCCCCTCCTGGGGTGGGTCCTGGACCAGTAGCAGACCATATGGAGGCTTCTGGGTTGCCCAGGAT
>JALGTJ010000289.1 GCA_029821415.1 Candidatus Zipacnadia bacterium | reverse complement strand
CGCAGATCCTGGACGTACTTTATCGCCTCATTGGGATGCATACCCAGCCCGACTCCAATATCCTCCAGGGTGCAAGGGCGCCGGCGCAGCAGTTCTATGACTTCGTCCTCACTGCGCTCTCTTTCCTCCACCATAATTTTCTGCGCGTCCAGGGGCGCGATAAGCCGGGCCTTCGGCCCCAGTAGCTGCTCGGCTTGTTGCAACGCACTTGCCGAAAGTGGCTTAGCATCGTGCTCTACCGGCGGCCGCACCACAGTATTAATCTGGACCTCATCAGGATCAATACTGTCAATAGCTGCCCGTAGTGCGGCCAGGTCTTCTCGGCTGTCGTTGCAATCTTCAACCAGCATTACTTCCAACCACATCTTGCCTGGGCATTCCTGCTGAGTCGCGCGCAGCCCCTCAATTATCTGCTCAATATCCAGAGACCGGTCAGGGCGATTCACCCGCGCGAATGCCCTGGGGGTTGCTGCATCAAGCGAGGGCATTATTAGATCAGCCGCACAGCCAGCCGCACGCACCTCCGGGTCCCAGAGTAAGGAACCGTTAGTGAGAATTGCCACGGGGATATCGGTCATTTTATTGGCGGCAACAACCATCTCGCGCAGTCCGGAATTCAAGGTCGGCTCGCCCAGGCCGCTGAAGGTAATATAATCCGCCTGGCCGTCCTCCTTCAGCCACCGCGCCAGCTCATCTATCACCTCTGCCGGATCCTCATATTGTTTGCGCTCGCAGGTCTTGTGCGTGGTCCGCCCAAGCTGGCAGTATATACAATCAAAGTTGCACACCTTATAGGGCACGAGGTCTACGCCCAGCGATCGGCCCAGACGGCGTGAGGGGACTGGTCCGTAGAGGTGTTGCCAAGTTGGCTTGCTCACAAGTATCAACTCCCCGAGGTTTAACACAGGCGGTCTGGTGCTCGGTCCAGGCACCAAACTACCTACAAGGAACTACTGTTGGCCTTCAGAATCAGATCGCCGATGCTGACACCCAGCTCATCAGCAACAGCCTTGCACTTCGCCACCAGCAGGTAGAACAGCGGCCCCGATACCTCCGAATACGCTTCGTAATTGGCCTGTCCCTTAGCAATTATCAGATCGGCAGTAGACCAGGCCATCTCAAACTCATCAGTAGTCTCCGGGTAGATAGGAATCGGCAGGATGCGAACTGACTCATCTAAGCCAGCCGCCTGGGCATCGGCCATCATCGCGTCATTGATAAACGGTTCATCTTTGACAGTAACTATGACCTCGGATGCCGAAAACTCCTCAATCAATACCCGGTCAAAGACGATTTCGCCGGCATTGTCCCCCAGGTATAGTATGCGGTCAGCAGCCGCAATCCGCTCGGCGAACAGATCAAAGTCATCCACGGCAAAGGGAGTATGCATTATCCGGTTAAGGGGCTCTTCAATATCCAGCCGATCGGGCACGCCGAAGTCTATTATGTTGCCGGTGATAGCAATTTTCGTGGCAACAGCCAGTGGCGCCTCTGCGCTGGCAACCAGCTCCTTCATCTCCGGGTATTTCTGCAAGGCATACCTATTAGACTGCTGCTTAATGCTCAAATACGGATCACCAATTCCGGTGAGAGTCCGCACCGTCCGTTGTACCATTCCGCCTAACTCAAAAGGGGTGGCATCCAGTAACTCAAAAGGGGTGGCATCCAGCTCAGCCTGCGATAACTTGCTTAATACCGTTCGAACAATCCTACCTTGAACCTCCGAATCATCGGTAGCAATACGCGCCGACTCCAACGCCTGACGGGCTAAACATGGTAAACATTCTAACCTTGTCTTCACAAACGCACTACTCCTTCATAATAAACTGACTCAAAAGCGAAAGCCAAGACGAATTTCCCATCTCCGACCGCCTATCTGGTCAACTTCGCGACGATCTCTGATAGGGCTTCCCATATAGGTGCCCCAACGAGTTGCTCGCTGAGCGGCTCGCCCCGGTCAGTCGCTTCCACCAAAGCCGGCGATAGCGGCATGCGGCCCAGAAACGGCACCCCAAGTTGCTGCGCCATCTTTTCCCCGCCGCCGCTGCCGAATATATCGATTCGCGCACCGCAGTGCGGGCAGATCAGCCCGCTCATATTCTCCAC
>JALGTJ010000015.1 GCA_029821415.1 Candidatus Zipacnadia bacterium | reverse complement strand
CTATCCCTGTCACGCGGTGCAATTGTCGCCCTTCTCTGTGCCATTATCGCCTTTTTCAGCCGCTTGGGTAGCGGTAGGTTTGTTGCCGTCCTGTCCCTTACAACCATCTTGATAATGTCTTCGTTTTTGATTGGTGGCGAAACGCTGAGGCCGCTAAGACACTTAGGTTGGCAAAATGTGGACTGGCAAGGCGCAACTGGGTATTCAAGGACCAGTTTGTGGCGTGACGCTTACAAAGTATTAGCCACCTCGCCGCTATTGGGAGTTGGGCTTAACCAGTTTGTGGCGTGACGCTTACAAAGTATTAGCCACCTCGCCGCTATTGGGAGTTGGGCTTAACAACTATGAGCAAAGGTTGTCAGCAGTAACCTACGGTGCCTGGATTGTGCATCCCCATAGCACGTATCTCCAACTGCTAATTGAGGGCGGGATACCAATGTGCCTGGCATTTGTTTGGATTATTGGGAGGGTATGGGCCCGGCAGTGGTCGCTGGCCAAGCGATTGGCGCCGGGTTTGTCACGGGCTATGGCGATGGCAGGGGCCAGTGCGACGATTGTCTTTGCGGTGCAAAGTGCCGTAGATCGATTCTATGGAGATCCCAAGGTGGCTATGACCTTCTGGATGATAATTGGCTTATCTACAGCCTTAGTCAAGATGAGTCCAGATAAACAGACCAACAAAGTCGGGACAGCCGAGAGCCAGTTGAGATACTATGCTTCAGCACGAAGAAGCCCAAGCGCGGGTTGAAAAAAATGCCAGCGCGCTGACCTTAGCACAGGTAATTAAAGTACCATTAGCGCTGTTGACTATGGGGCTGCTGGGACGTGCCTTAGGCCCAGCAGGCTTAGGCCGGCTTATGTATGCCTTAGCAATTATTGGGATTTTGCGGATATTTATGGATTGGGGCACCACCGGTATTATAGTTAGAGAGGTCAGCCAGCATCGAACCCAAGCCGGCAGCCTATTGCAGAAGATAATAACTTTCAATGGTGTTTCAACTATCCTCACTGTGACAGTGGGCACAGTTGTTGTCCACTACTTAGTTGCGGACAGCGCGCAAGTCAAACTTTGGGTGGTGTGCCTGGCTTTTGCGGCAAGCGACACCTTTTGTGATATTTTCCGGTCGTTTTTCCGCGGCTACGAACGGATGGAGTTAGAGGCTTTTGCCTTGGTTGTTGAGCGGATAGGTCTGGTAGCATCTGTAGCTGGTTTACTGGTTATCGGTGGCAGCGTCATCGGCGGGGCCGTTTGCTATTTGGCAGCTTCGGTGTTACGGGTACTGGTAAGCATCTTTCTGTTAAAGAAGGTAGTTGTCGCCCAAGCCCGTTCGCCTCGCTCATTCTACTGGCTTTTCAAGGAGGCAGTTCCCTTTGCTCTGCGCCGGGGTTTTGGCGTCACGCTGGGGAGAATACCCATTATTATGCTGGCCCGCTTCCAGGTTGGTCGTGTGGTTGGTCTCTACGGCGCGGCTGAACGGTTGTTTGAGGGGACGTACTTCCTTCCCTATGCAATCGCTGAATCAGCCTATCCCAGTTTTAGCAGAGCAAAGACAGAGAGAAGCTCAGAACTTACCTCACTAGTCTCTACTGTACTGACTATCTCGGTCGGGGCTGCTGTTGTTGTGGCTACGATATGTTTCGTAATGGCCGAGCCGGCTATAAGAGTAGTCTATGGAGCCGAATTCGTGGAGGCCAGCACGTATCTGAGCGTTGTTGTTTGGGCGATGCCCTTGCTGGCGGTTGCGTGGACCTGCTGCAGTCTGTTACAAGCGGTTAATCGGCAAGGGACGGCGGCAATAGTCCTGGGGCTGTCGGCTGCCGTTCAAGTCGCTGTCTGTGGGGTAGTAGCCCGTCAGACTTGGGGCGGTATTGGAGTATGCCTTTCGTGGATTGTTACCGCAGCAGTGATGGCGCTGGCCTCATACTCAGCAGTGTTAAAGTCTATACCCCGACTATCTATGGCACACAGGTTGCTGCGCCTGTCTGCCGGCGGGGGTGTTCTCATTGGATTAGGGGCAGTATATCGCCAAATAGCCTTAGTTCCGAGTGCAATTTTGCTGTTGTTCTCCACTGCGATCTATGGGTTGTGGAGCGGCTTAGTCACTCCTGACAGTCTACGCAGATTAGGTGCAACTTGGCGGAAGAGCCTGTGGGGAGACCACGCCGTCTGAGAGGAAAATGATGCGCTCGTTGCATGTTGCGCTGATGCCTAATTCATATCATCCGCATATCGGTGGTGTGGAGACAGCAGTGCGGGAAATAGGAAGGGAATTGGTTAGCAAGGGGCACCGCGTTACAGTTATTACTGCGCGTAACCCGCTGTCAGCACCTCCGCAAGAGCAGGTAGACGGTCTTTGTGTCTATCGGGTGCCGATGTTTATGCCCGGTGTGGCTATGGACAACGGATGCAGGCAATATATTCTGGCAGCGGCCAAGTTGGTAGCGGCCCCCATCATTCCAGCAAGCTGCCTGTACATAGCCACGCGCATCTTTAGTGATGACCCGCCTGATCTGGTAAATGTCCACTACATCGGTGCGAACGCCATCTACGGAATTATGCTCAGTCAGTTATTGAGGGCGCCCTTGGTAGTGAATATTCACGGCGAAGACATCGTGCGTGACCCAGCTAAGTCCAGGCTATGTCGTATGCTCATCCGGTCTGTCTTACAACGGAGTCAAGCAGTGCTGTGCAATTCAGTTTACTTACAGCAGCGCGCCACCCAAATTCTGCCCGATATGGCAGCTAAATCACAAGTTGTGGGCAACGGGGTGCGCCTGGAAGAAATTGACAAAGTAGAGCCATTTGCCACCTATCCCCCTTACATCCTTGGGGTTGGCCGGTTTGTTTATAAAAAGGGTTTTGATCGGCTCATAGCGGCCTTTGCGGAAGCAAAGCCAAGTCTGGGCGAGGCCGAGTTGATTCTTGCTGGGGATGGTCCTGAGCGGATAGTTCTGGAAGAGGTAGCGGAGAGCTGTGGCGTATTGGGTGATGTTAAATTCGTGGGTTCCGTCAAGCACAGCACGGTGGTTAGTCTTATGAAAGGCGCCCAGATGGTGGTGGTGCCCTCGCGCAGGGAACCATTTGGCATAGTGGCGGTGGAGGCTATGGCCGCAGGTACCCCTGTCATAGCGACTGCCGTCGGCGGCCTGCCTGATATTATGCCTGCCTGATATTATTGATGACGGTTGCAATGGGATGCTCGTCCCTAATGAGTGCCCGCAAGCTATGGCCCAGGCAATTCAGATGTTGTGGCAGCAGCCGGCTATGCGAGCCCGGCTTGCGCGCGAGGGGCGCCGCACGGTTGCCACACGATACACTTGGCGCCAAGTTGCTCGGCGCATGCTCACTCAGTACAGAAAAGTGCTCGCTTCGGGGACAAGCGGCCTGCGGATTGCAACAGGAGCTGAATGAATTTGCAGATTACCTTCGTGGGCAAGAGACTACCAATAAATCAAGGTCCAGGCCGAGCCACATACGAGCTGGCTAGGCGGCTTTCCGAGAGACACAGTATCCATATAATTTCTACCTCGTTAGCCGCTGAAACTCAGCAGTTTGTGAAATGGCACCCGGTGCCGCTTTCACCCCTGCCAGGAGCATTGGCTTGGATGGACGAATTGATTCGCACAACCCTCAGCGTGCGAAGAGAAGGGCGGGGAATAGTAGTATCACGCGGGTTGTACTGCCTTAATTGCGATGTGCTGTATGTCAACGGGTGTCCTTATGAACGCCCTCTTCCTAAGCATATGCAAGCTGGGCTACGCTACAAATATGCCCTGGGCCGAATCTTTTTCAGAATTCAAAGGGGCCTTGAGCGGTATATATGTCGCCGATTACAGGGTCGGGTGTTGGCGCTCTCTTCTGGCCTTAGAGACGCAATATGCCGAGACTACGGACTGCCGGATGTTCGGGTCGTGCCCAATGGTGTTAATGCCAAAGAGTTTCATATTGCCAGTCAATCCGAGAGAAGCAGACTCCGCACTGAGTTCGGCATCCCCGATGATGCCTTTGTGGTGAGTTTTGTCGGCGGCAACTGGTATCGTAAAGGGCTTGACCACCTCCTGAGGGCTATGGACTATCTACAAAAGAGCAATGTTTACCTGTTAATAGCAGGCCCTGACGATCAACGGGATCTGATTGAGGCTGAGCTACAAGCCCCCTTAGTGCGGGAACGAGTTGTATTTGCCGGCATTGTTGAAAATCCCAGCGACATATACAGCGCCAGCGACGCATTCGCCTTCCCCACATATTCAGAAGCGTTTGGTCAGGTGGCCTTTGAGGCGGCGGCATCGGGATTGCCCGTGCTGGCCTCCCCCGAAAACGCTATGGTGGATCTAATCATCCCTGGGCAGACGGGATATTTCATAGACTACGACGCACGAGACATTGCTGAAAAAATCCAGTTGCTGGCCGGTAACCCCGAACACGCGAAGGCGATAGGACTAAATGCACGCCGCCGGGCGGAGCAGTTTACTTGGGACGCGGCGGCTCACCAACTGGAGGAAGCACTTGTGGAGATAGCGGAAAAGTTAGGTAAGCTGGTATAGAGGAGAAATAAGCCGATGCAGTCAGGGCATCTATGGCAGCAAATCTGGAGAGCAGGCAGGTACATTATACCTGTTATAGTAATAGCGGGCCTGTCACTGTTTCAGGTCTCTTACAGATTTGGCGTAGGCAGCACTGTGGCAGACCCTCGGGATCAGCCTGGAGACGCTGTATCTTATCCTGTATGTGGCGTTGCGCATCTGGATTGTAGCGGCATTTTTTCTCATTGCCGCTAAGCTCACTCCAGCCTATTGGGCGCAGGTCTTTGTTACACTATGTGCGATGACAGCTCACTGGGCCTTTAGCGGCACAGCCTTAGGCATGGACTTTCTACTGGATAGCGAGCTAACGCATACCGATGTGGCATTTGCTGCTAACTTGAGCGGACTTGCTGTCGTACTTTCCGGCCTGCCGGTAGTTGCAGCACTTTTTGCTGGTCTGGGACTGTATCTGAATGTACTCAGTGGTGCGCATTTCTGTACGCTACTGGTGGTGTTTTTGCTGTTTAGTTGGCGCCGCTGGCCACAGAAATCAATTGTGGCGATAGTACTGATGCTAATCATCTCTATACCTTTGGCTACAAATCTGCTGCCGGCAGCCCACAGTTCAGGGGCAACTTTCTGGACGTATCTGCCCAGGCGATTTGCTTGGCATTTTTTCCTCAGCATTGGTGGATTGGCATGCTTTGCAGTAATGATGGTTATTCTAATGGTTGTGCTCCGTAGGCAGGTACTACCCCCAGCAGCCCAGCGGCTGTACATCGTCGTGCTTGTGTCAGTGCTGAGCATGATCGTGGTACATCTACTAAATATTTACATATTCAAGCTCAAGCCTCTGACCGTAATTCAACCGTTGCGGATGGACAAATGGATCTATGTAGCGCTGGTCACTGCGGTGCCCGTGTATCTGTGGGAGATGTTCGGGAAGCAAGCGGAGTTGGCAGGCAGGATGCTCATTGCCTTGCTCGCGGGAGTCTTTATGTTGGGTCCACTTGTGCCAGCCGGGGTATTAGGGATACTGGCGGCAGTAGCTTTTCTGGCCAATGGCGACTTCCGCCGGTTTCGGTCTACCAGTGTTATCTACCAAGCACTAATAGCGATTCTTGTTTTAGTATCTATACTAACGCTGACACCAATAGGCAGACAAAAGCCTTTCCAACTTAGGGAGGTACTCCTTTTGGCGTTTGTGATAGTGGTTGCTGGCGCTTTCGTCGTTGGCACATCGCGAAGGAGTTGGGGGAGCTTTGTTCTGCTGGGAGTAGTAGCCTGCATAGTCTCGGCCCAAGCGCTCTGGGTCAGCTTTGATCTGCACACACGGACGGCTCGCTGGTATCAGGGGGGCGTTGATCAGGCCTTTTGCGACGTGGCTGAATGGGCCAAGCGCAACACACCTTGGGAGACGCAATTCATTACACCCCCCTATTTGGAGGGATGGCGCTGCTTCAGCCAGCGGTCAACGCTGGTGGAGTGGAAAGACGGAGCAGCGATGCTATGGTCAGATGGTTATGGACCGATTTGGTGGGACCGACTCGCCTGCCTGAATTGCAACGTGGAGGCATCGCTGCCAGACCTATATGAAGTTATGACCGCGCGATATCAGGATTTGTCTCCTCGGCAACTGGTTGATACAGCGCACCGATTCGGCATAGATGGCTATGTAGTTATGTCTGCTAATTGGGCATCTGCGGAACATTTTCCGAAAGCTTATACAAACTCTGAATACTGCGTATATGCCATCCGGGCACTGGAATACTGCCAGGATACCGAGCAGGGGTAAGGCGAGGCCCCAGCATGCCAAATCTAAGCGGAGTGTAGTGGCATCTTTGAGACGGCCTAAGAGATTACGTGCCGACAAGGAAGCGTAACATGAAACCGACTGTGGTTATGCTACTTTCCAATCCATTGGCACCAGATCCACGGGTTCGCGGATTCAATGTAACCGTGTATGCCTGGGATCGGCAAGCTGAGCACGTGCGTTGCGAAGAGACCGACGGCTTTGTGATACAGCGCATTCCGGTTCGCAGTACCTACGGCAACTGGTTGAAACAGATGGTGCCATTAGTGAAATTCGCCCATCGGGTGGCTTCACTATGCGCAGAGGCCGATATCCTTCACGTCCACGATTTGGAAATGCTGCCGGTCGGGCTGTACCTGGCTCGCAAGTTAGCAGTTCCAGTTATTTTTGATGCTCATGAGCCGACCTATTTCGCCGATGCTCGGCGACTGCGTAACATCGCCATTTGGGCAGGGAGGTTGGGAGAACGCTTACTGGCCCCGAAGGCAGCGGCAGTGTTGGTAACCACCAGCTATCAACTTCAGAAATATTCGGCACTGGGATTGGGCAATGTCGTTGCAGTGCCTAACTATCCTGAGAGATGGCTTGTGGAGACACCGATGCCACCCCGTGATACTAACGGCATAACTATTGGCCGCATTGGCGCGATGCCGCCGGATGCAGGAATTGAGGAGTTACTCGCTGCTGCTGAGCTGCTCCGGCCCGAGTTCCCCCAGTTACAGGTCTTCCTGGCGGGCAATGTCTTCCCGGGCTATCTGCCGCGCCTGCAAGAGAAGGTGAAGTCGTGCCAGGTGCGTTTGACATTCATTCCGCAGGCTTATAACTACCAGGACTTGCCGCAATATTACCGCGAGCTGGATATCTGCGTGATGCCTCAGAAGCCGACCCGCTGGTTCCAGCACATAACGCCAGTGAAGTTCTTTGAAGCCATGGCCTTTGGCAAGCCAATCGTCACGACTGCTATCGGCGATATTGGGGGTGTCATGGCCCAAGAGCGGTGTGGAACTATAATTGCAGAGGTGACAGCCGAGGGTATTGCTGAGGCGCTGCGGCCTTTGCTGGCAGATTGTCAACTGCGGCGGCAGATGGGAACGAACGCGCGCGAGGCTGTGAAAAAGAGGTATAACTGGGATGTGGCTACTGCGCGTCTCCATGAAGTCTATAAGCAGTTACTTGGCATCTGAAGAGGAAGTATCCCATGCTCTAGTTAGATTGACGATTAGTCGGGAGGCATGCGAATGTCTAATGTTCAGATTTCCGTGGTTATGGGGGTGCGCAACGAGGCAGGTCATATTGAAGAGTTACTCGCCGATATTGCCGCACAGAACTTACCTAAGGACCAATTTGAGGTGATTATTGCGGACGGCGAGTCTGACGACGGTACGGATGATATTATTGCTCACTGGATGGCAGAGCACCCGGAGATACAGGCGCAGCTACTACATAATAGCAAGCGGTGGCAATATCCGGGGGTGAATATGTGCATCCGCCAGGCACAGGGTAAGGCTATGCTGGTCCTGGATGGACATGCTCGAATCCCGGTTGACTTTCTTTCTAACAACCTGGAGGTCTTGGAGAAGAGCGGAGCCGGTGTGGTGGGTGGCTTTTGGGATACTCAGGGGGCAGACTCAACCTGGGGCAAGGCCATTGAGGGAGCGCTTTCGTCCTGGTTCGGAGTGGGAAGCGCGCGATTTCGGAACGCGTCGGGTTGTATCGGGAAGCGCTGGGCTCAAATGCGGATCTGGATATTTTCCAGCGAGTCCATCAGGCCGGATTTACCGTCTATCTGGATAGCAGTATCCGGGCCACCTACTTTGCCCGTCCCAATCTGCAGTCGCTTGCCCGGCAGATGTTTCGCAATGGGCGCTGGTTCCCTGCCCATCTGAAAGCGACGCGGCCCCGGCATCTGGCCCCATTGGTCTTTGTGCTTGGCCTGATCGGGCTGCCGCTGCTTAGTCTGGCCTGGGCACCCCTAATCTGGGTGTGGGGCGCTATGGTGGGTAGCTATGCGGTGCTCAGTACGGTTACCGCTGCTCGCATCGGAGCTCGCCTGAGAAATTTGGATAGCGGTGTGAGGGCGGCAGTGGCCGGTTATGCACCTTTCGTACGGGTTGGGCTGGCTGGCGGGATTTGTGAGCCCCGACGTGTGGCAAGCACGCTACAAAGGCCACGCAGCCCCACCACAACTCAAGGCCAGTCCGGCGATGACCAGCCTTCCCTCAGAGGACAGTAGATTGACATTCACTGGGAGCGGTTAATCTGGCCGAGGGCATCGCTGGCCAACTGTGCTACGAATTCCACAGCCGTCTTGAACAGCTCCTCGCCCCATTGTGGAGTAGCCTCCCCCCCTGGTTTGTCTAGCCCCTCCATCTGCACGAGTTCCGGGAATAGGTATAGTCCCAGCGAGGTTTCCCGTTTGCCGGCATGCTGACAGGGCACTTCCGGATATACAGGGTGCTCCTCGAAGACATTAGGCACAATAATACGCAGGCCGGGATGGATTTTGCTGTGTTCGGCGGCCACTTTGCGAAGCAGTTCGCCCTGCTCTCCGGGATAGTGTCCAGTGAGCAGGATAATAACTTTGTAGCCGCGGTCGGTGAGTTCATTCAGAATATCAGAAATCAGACTGGCGATCGTCTCTTTGCGCAGTAACAGGGAACCGACAAAACCCTCGTGGCCACAGGTTCCCCAGTAAGTTGGAGGCAACACCACGCCGCCGCTCCGCTGGGCCGCGGCCAGGCAGATGCGGTGAGCGTGTAATGCGTCAAATCCCACTGGCAGGTGCAAGGCATGATATTCCAGCGAACCGATAGGAAGGTAAACGATAGGCGACTTGCTGAGTTCCGTGGCTATCTCGCCAACGTTAAGCTGCTCATACTGTTTATTTGACATTGTTATCCTCCGGCGGCATCGTAGTAACTGTTGGGCGATGTTAAGCATTCTTTGGGATAGCCGGTCATTCCTGCGACTGGCGCTAAACTAAGGAGGTACATCTGGCAGCTCCTTAGAAGGTGTAGCGTCCAGCAACGAGGAAAACTTGCACGATAGTTAGGCAATCCGATATTACCCCAGGGGAGAAGTAATTATGCACAAAAGATTGCACTCCACATTTGCGGTCGTGTGGCTGACGGCACTTTGCGGCTTGCTTGGTGGCGGGATAGCGGCGGCAGATAGTGCTTACCAGCTCCAGTCCGACACACTGCAGGCCACGGTCAGCGAAGATGCGGCTTTACTTACGCTGGGCCGGTCTGCTCAGGAGAACCTGATAGCTCGGCCGGTGGAGGTGATGATCCGAGAGCCGCTGGCTGATATGGCAATTCCGGACAAACATGTGCGTCCCAGTGAAGTATCACGCCAAAGCGGGCAACTGCGCATTCGCAAGCAGTTGCAACGGGCGGAACTGGCCTGGACTCACCGGTTTCAGATCTCCTCCAGTCTAAGTTGGACAATCACTTTTGAGAATCAGTCAGACAGACTGCGCTCGCTGACAGTCGAGTTCCCTCTGCGGCTGAGGGGCACTGACTACTCGCCGTTCTTTACAGGCGAGAATGACTATCCGGAATGGCCCCAGGATGGCAAGCTGAGTTACAGCTTTCGGGCACGCTCGGCCGACCGCAATGAGCTGAGTATCCCGCTGGCTTGTCTGTATGCTCCGCAGCGGGATGTTGGCTTTTCGGTTGCTGCTGACCTGGATATTCCGATGCTGCCCGTTGAGATTACCGCCGAACGACTTGCCCAGGAGACGGAGATTCTGTTCGCCCACCAGCGCGTCCGGTTGGATCCGCACGGCTCCCGTTCTTTTACAGTTCATTTACTCGTTCATCCCGGTGATTGGCGGTGTAGTCTGGGATGGTTGCGCGAGCGTTGGCCGGAGGTGTTCTGGGTGCCAGAAGGTCTGGAGAAATACCAGAATATGAGCTACGGCGGGAGCGGCGCCCTGGGGAATTACTACCCGTATTGTTTGGTGAATGACTTATTTTGGAAGAACTATGAGCTACACTTCTCGCCTTGGCGCGCCGGGGTCATAGAGATGATGGGCCTGAAGCGATGGTGGGGGTGGGGATGGGCTGGTGTCAGCGATACAGACCGCTGGCTGCCAGGGATTGCCTGTAAATGGCGCCATATGCAGCACTATCCGGAAGCATACCCCGAAGGTTTCTTGGACGGTATGCCGCCGGCTGATGCGCCCTATCAAGAGATTGTCAGATTTGTGGAAAGCCGCCCCATAACTCCTGAACTGCGTGAGAAACTCCGGAAAGGCCCTGGCCACTCTCCTTGCTCCACATGTTGGGAGTGGATAGACAACGGCCTGGTGCGGCAATACATTGACACTATACACGCTAATGGCTACTTTGCCTTTCTGTACTGGAACCCGCGGGATGTCTGGTACTCTTACGCCCGCGCTGAGTTTGCTGACACCTTGATTCGCGGCCCTGTGGATGAATACGGCTATGCCTGGTCCGTGTGCAATCCATGCCCGGGATCAAAATTCTGGCAGCATAAAATTGCAGAAATCGAGCGAATGCTGAAGTTCTTCCCGAAGCTTGATGGTATCTTCATTGACCAGTGCTATGGTGGGGCGGGCACCTCCGGCTATGATGACGGGGTTTCTATTAACGAGGAGGGCCAGCCGTACTCGGACTTTAACCGGAATCTGGGACGGTTGTGCAAGGAGGTGGCCCAGCGCGTCCACGCCGCAGGCAAGCATGTTTGGCAAAATCACTGCCACGAGCATATTGATGTGACTCGCTACTGTGACCTCGCTTTGACCGAGGGGCGTCTTATACCAGGTGAAGGACAGGAGATCACCCGCTACCTCACTATCGGCAACCGGGCGGCCGTCAGCTTGCAAAATCGCGAGCCGCACCTGCAAGTAGCGTTGCGCGATGGTTTCTACGCGGGGCTGTGGTGGAACCGGCCGGATCCCCGCGAGCAGCGGATGACGTTGTGGCTTTGGGCTCATCGCCTCTATTACCCTCTGTTTGATCTGCTGCGAGGGCGTCACTGGGTGCTACAGCCCCATTGCCTGGAAATTCCCACAGGTATGGACGGCAATCTTTTCCAGCGTCCTGATGGCAACTATGTGGCAGTAGTAGTCTCCCCAGGTGAGACACACATCACCCCGTGGTGGCGGGTGAACGTCCCGCTGGTGGTGCGCGTTCCTGACGCGGACCAGATTAAAGCTGCCTACCTCATCAGTGGCGACCATCTGGGGCCGATGAAGATACCCTACGAGCGGGCGGGTAATGCTATTACGGTGCGGCTACCCCATTACCGCAGCGCCGCGGCGCTACTGCTGGCCAAAACCGGGCGGTTCGTCAGCCTGGCCTCTGCGCCAATTGTACCGCGTAATGGCTCGGCTACGATTACACTGGCGGTGGATAATCTTACTGACGAAGTGTGGAAGTGGCGGAATACGCTCTGGGTGGAAGGTGAGCGCTGGTGGCGGTGGCAGGACCTGCCAGCTAATTCTCAGATCACGGAAGATTTCTCAGTACCGACCACCGTCACAGAGGGCGATCCATTTTTCGTATTCCGCCTAGCTATGGACGCAATCAGCGACATTCCTTCGTCCGACGGCAAACCTGACAATTATGCGACCTTTGAGCTGCTGGCGGAGGACGGGCCGGCAGTGACCATCGCCCCGCCACGTAAGCTGATCACGCGCTGTCTGTCCAATTCTTCACAGGGAGGCTATCTGCCCTTCTATGAGGCTTTGCCTCTGCATATTTTTGTTGGGGAGACCGCCCAGTTTGAAGTGGCGATCATCAACAGCGCGAATAGCACTCAACAGATCACGGTTGATGTAGCTGGATCTGGCCTGAGCGTGAAGCAGATTGATAGGACCGTGGAGGTGCCTGCCGGTGGGGCACGACAGGTATTGGTCAAGGCAACCGGGCAGGAAGCTGGTAATGGGACGCTCACCGCCACGGTGCGCAGTGCGAGCGGGGAAGACAGCTTTGTTCTGCCGATCCAGATTGTCGGTACGAAGCTGTCGCAATCACAGTTGACCGCTGTGAAGTCGGTGGACCTTGTCGCTGATATCTGGGGGCAGACCGCAGCCGAGCCGAAGAAGGCAATAGTGCTGAACGGCACCGAAGTGGGTTCGGTAAGCGGAGCGGGCGGCTGGCCCAACTGGACTACGCGGGTTCGGATTAAGCTGACGGAAGCAGCAGCCGAGGCGCTCCAGGTCAATAACAAGTTGGAGATTCGCAATCCTGGCGATAACTTCAAGGTGCGCAACCCGCTACTGGTTATTACCCTGGACGATGGCAGTGTCTTTCATCTGAACGGTGACCAGGTCGTGCGTAGCACATCGCCGGAATGGTCCCGGGCCGAAGGCCAGCGCGTTGCGGCCAAGCAGCCGTTGACCTGGCGTATTCCGGCGCAATGAGGTGTTGGCCTGGTGGCGAGGGTGGATTGGGTAGTACACTTGTGGTACCGGCGCGTGTGCATGACGAGTCGTTCTCGTCCAGACTGGGACAGATTATAGGGTGCGAGTTACGACTCAGCTAAGCCCTCAGCCGTTGGCGTAGATGTAACAGCAACCCTCGCAGTTTTCCCTCCAGGGGGATGGTTACCTGATCCGGCTACCTGTCCACACACTCTGTTCAAGACCAATCTCGTTGTTGCCAATATTATAATGCAAAGGCTACGACGGACAGAGGAGTGGTGGTGATGTCGCCAAGGACTGTGCAATGGCCGTACGAGATGCGATCAAAGAAGAGTATGTTGCACTGCTCAGAGCACATATGCGTAAGCCAACCGGGGAGTACCTGACGGGCGCTGCCGACCTCGCTCGGAAATTGATGACAGCAGATGTGCCAATTGAAGACATCGTAGCGATCCATCAGGAAGCGCTGGCCGACCTTGCCCCGGAGCTCGCTGCCAACTCAAGTATGGAACTGGTCAGTGCGACGCTTGGCCCGCTGGCGGAAGTGCTTAGAGTCTGTAGCCTGGAGATACGCGCGCGCGCCGCAGAGCAGGAACGAGCCAGAGACGCTGCTCAGCAGTTGATTAAAACCAGGAATGCTGAACTGGAAAGAACAAATAGCAAACTGAAAGAGACGATGGCGCAGCTCCTCGCCACCCAGCGCAGGGTGTTTCAGTCGGAAAAGCTTGCCGCTCTCGGAAGACTGGTGGCTGGGGTCGGACATGAGCTGAACAACCCGATTATGGGTGTCCTCAACTACGTGCAGTATTGTCTGGAGCACACCGCCGAGAATGATCCCCGGTATAGTCGTCTGATGAAGGCGGTCAGAGAACTGGAACGCTGCGGGCGGATTATATCGAGTTTAGGGTCCTACTCGCGCGGTTCTGGTGGCGAGGGCAACCTCCAAAGTGAGCAGACAGACTGCCGCATCCTCATTACGGAGACTGTTGAGCTGCTGGCTGCGGAGCTTCGGCGCTTGAATATCAAGCTTACGGTAAATATTCCGGAGGATCTGCCCGCCATCTGGACTGACCCTGGTGCACTACGCCAGATTCTGCTTAATCTGCTCACCAATGCGCGCGACGCTGTCGTTGAGCAGGAGCGCAAGGAAGTTACGGTCACGGCGAGCGCGGACGAAGGCTGGGTTGCGATTGCCGTTGCGGATACTGGCTGTGGAATGTCTACGGAGGTCATGAACAGACTGTTTGATCCGTTCTTTACCACGAAGCCAGTGGGCGGGGGAACAGGCTTGGGGATGAGTATATCGCAGAACCTGGCCAAAAGGGTGGGCGCCCACATCGAGGTTGACAGCCAAGTGGGTGAGGGTACGGTGGTGACCGTGTACTTGCCGGTTGATCGCCGGGCGGCCGCCGGGGCCAATCAAGCTACGGGCACCGAATGCCGATAAACAGAAGGGCGGAGCGGAGCACGTCGGCGTTGACGCCGATGCTTTAGGAGGCGAAACGATGGTGTCACAACCGCGAGTACTCGTAGTTGATGATGAGGAATCGGTGCGGGACGCCTTTGCAGACGCTTTGGAGGACCTGCCGTATAAAGTAGAAACCGTTAGTGGTGGGGAGGAGGCCTTGGCGAAGGTAAAGAGCAGTCCGGCCGATTTGATCTTTCTGGACTTGAAGATGCCGGAGATGGATGGTGTTGAAGTACTGCACCACATCCGAGAGATGGATAAGACGGTACCAATCTATATCGTGACTGCCTTCCACGGTGAGTTCCTGGAGCGCCTTCAGGCTGCCGAGGAGGCGGGACTGGCCTTCCAGTTGTTGCACAAACCCATCGGCCAGGAGGCGATTAGAAAGGTGGCCAGGGGCGTTCTGGCGGCCGCTTAGAATACTGGAGGGGGCAACAAGCGATGAACAGAGAGGTGCAGCCTGAAGAGAGCTGTGATGTAACCGAACTGCTGCAAGCCGCTCCCCAGAGGTTGCTCTCCACAGGTAGTAAGGGTCTGGATGAGATGCTGGGTGGAGGTATTGCGCTAGGCTCCACTGTCTATATTTGTGGGTCACCTGGTGCGGGCAAGACAATCCTGGCTGAGCAGATGGCCTATGCCTGTGCGGCCGCTGGCATGAATGTCCTGTACTTGTACGTGGCCGGCTTTAGTGAATCCATTGTCAATCGAGTGCGCAACTTGCAGAACTTTGAGTTCTTTGATGCGGGCGCATTCAATGTCAGCGTTGCGTATCATGACATATTTCCCGTTATCCGGGCCGCTCAGTCTACGGACTTGCTGTACTCGATCACCCCGGTAGTACAGAGTCAGCAGGCGAGTTTGCTAATTATCGACAGCATCCGAACCGTGCTGGAAAGGCTGGCGGAGTTTGAGAGAGGGCAGAAGAGCTTGCGCCAGTTGACTGAGTTTGTCACAGAGCAGAACCTGGTAGCCGTGCTGGTGGGTGAATATCAGCAAGACGATATTGTCAGGCAACCTCAGTTTGCCTTCGCTGACGGAATTATTCTGCTTATCGCCCCTTATGAGTCCTCTGACGGGAAGCGGCATATCCGCGTCTTGAAGATGAGGGGGGTCAACCACAGTTCTGAGGCCCAAGAAGTCCGGGTCAGCTCCTCAGGCTTGCAGGTAGCCGCCGACGACCCTCAGGAAGCCGGTTCCAAAATCGGCATAATCTGATCGCTGTGGCCGATGGCCGGTAGTGGTGAGGTTTCGCCGGCTATGGAGCTATGCAGGGTGGGAGACTGCGGCGTCCACTGCCCCGATCCACGGTACTTGGGGGTGTCTCGCCGAGTTTCTTTGCCAGCGGCGCCCTCGCAGGTGCCTGTATTCCTCCTCTGGTTGACCAGTCGGAAGGAACTTCCTTGTTGGTGGAGAATAGTTAGTGTCCTACTGACCCTAACCAGTGAGTGGAGCAGGAGGTATCATCTGGTATGGATAATTTGCAGGCAGACGCGACCCGACTACATATTGCTGGGCGTAAGCAATTCTTCTTTGATGATCTCATTATCGAGTCAGTTCAGAATCTGACGCGGCGAGTGCACTCTCCTCAGAAGGTGGAGGGGCCACTGATTCAGAAGGACCAACCTTGGGAGCGGGTTACCTATTTCACCTGCAGCTCCTGGCGGGTAATCCGCGATCCAGATGACAATCTGTTCAAGTGCTGGTATGAGGATTGGCAGATGCATCCGGACAGGCTGCCAGAGACTGGCGGCTCCTTTCATGATCCAAGCCACTACCCCTCCCGCTACCTCTTCGCTCAATCGGGAGATGGCATTCACTGGGAAAAGCCGCAGTTGGATGTTTATGAGGAAGGCGGCAGGCGCACGAATATAGTGCTGGGTGATCGGCAGTTCCGCGGCGAGTTTGGCAGTGTCCATTCTGGGTACGTCTTTCACGACGTACTGGAAGAGGATAAAGATAAGCGCTTCAAGATCCTATTTGAACATTGTACGCCCCAGGGATCGGACTATCGGTACGCGGCCTCGCCCGATGGTATTCATTGGAAGCCGTGGGGCGAGGAGCCTCGCGTAGGATGGTGGGGGCCGCACCTGGGTGATGTACTAACAATCACGCTGGACTTGAGCGAGCGTAGCTACGTTCTAAATACCCGGCATCGGTTTATGGGCAGTGGCTGGGTTGAGCCTAACAGCCCGGTGTTCAAGCACTTCTCGGCGCCCTACTACCCCGGCCAGCCCTGGCGAAACAACAAGCGACGGATATTCCAAGCCCGCAGCGCGGATCTGATCAATTGGTCCGAACCGGAGCCGATTGTGGTGCCGGACGACGATCTAGACAATATTGATGACCATTTCTACGGGATGAACCAGTATGATATCGGGGGAATGTGGGTTGGCTTTCTCAACGTCTTTCACCAGGTAGATAATACCATGGACGTTCAACTGCTGTATTCACGGGATGGGCGGGTCTTCCATCGGCTCTTGCCAGGCCAGCCGTGGCTGGCTACGGGGCAGCCGGGCAGTTGGGATCAGTTTATGGTCAACGCTTATGGGGGCCCCGTCGCGGTTGATGACGAGTTGTACATCTATTATGGCGGAGCCAAAAACCACCACGATTGGTGGATTGTTGGTGCCAATGAGGGGCTGGATGTCCCCGAGGCGAGCAATATGGACGAGGTGAGCTACTGTTTGGGACTCGCGCGGATGAAGGCTGATCGCTTCGTCAGCTTGTCCGCTAATGCCGTGCGCTCAGGGATACTGGTGACTAAACCGTTTTACACTGAGGGTGGGAAGTTGCTCATCAATGCGCAGTGCAATGAAGGCGGTTCAATCCAGGTGGAGGTTGCTGGCGGGGATGGAAAAGTCCTGGACGGCTATAGACGGGATGAGTGTGTAGCATTCACCGGCAACGAGACCAGCTATATGCTTAGCTGGAAAAGCAACGACCAATTGCCGGATGGTTGGCTGAAGCTGTATTTCTATATCAGTAATGCTGACCTGTTCACATTTCAGTTGAAAGGGTAAGCCGCATTAGACAGCAGTTGATGGTTCGGCATCCGTAGGCACCATACTGCAAATGGGGGAATACTATGAATGAGTCGGGAAAGATTCGCTATGAATTGTTCTTCCCCAGTGAACTGAACCGGGCAATTACCCATAGACCGGTCGCCTACATTCCCGCCGGTTCTTTGGAGTGGCATGGCGAGCATCTGGCGCTCGGCTCGGATTATCTGCGGGGCCATGAGATTTGCCTACGTGCAGCCCGATTGGCTGGGGGGATTGTTCTGCCCCCAATATATGTAGCCGCAGCCGGCTTTTCGGCATATCATGGCTCCATCGTTTTCAGCGCCCGGTTGGTAACTGACTTTGCGCTGGAACTGCTGCGCGAGCTGGAGAAGATTGGCTTTAGTTTGGCTGTCATCGTGTTGGGGCATGGGGGACTGGTTCAGCAGGAGGCCTTTGAGAAGGCGGCGGATATCTACCAGCAGGGCAATCAGATGCGGGTGATAGTTGTTGCTCCGGAGTCGCTGGTGGAGATTCCTGCCGAGGCCGGCGGACATGCCGGCCCCCATGAGACAGCCCAAGCTCTGGTGGCAGCGGCGGAGGCAGTAGACTTGAGTCGGTTTGACCCGACTGCGACTACGCTGCCAAGGTATGAGCACCTGGACCGCGAACCCTACAAGCAGGGTACCTCCTCCGCAGGCAGCGATGATATTGACCGCCATATGAGTGCTACGCAGTGGACATGGGAACAGAAACTGCCAGAGTTGGTCAGCCCAGAAAGCGGTGAGAAATGGATGTCGGAGGCTGCTGAGGCAGTGGCTGGGCGAGTCAATGAGGAAATGAGTCGGCTTGAGTGATGGGTGAAACGTGGGCGGCGCGATGTAGGAAATGCAGTACATTTGCAGATTCTCAGATAGGTGGTGACAGATATGGCCAAGATTAGATGGGGCGTAATTGGAGCAACCGGATTTGCTAATTTGCGGACGATTCCCGATGGCATCAAGCCATCCAGAAATGGCGAGTTGACGGCGGTGATGAGTAGGACGGAAGCCGATGTCAAAGAGGTAGCGGAGAAGCACGGCGCACAGCAGTGGTATACTGATGTGGATACAATGCTGGCGGAGGCGCCGATAGACGCCTGTTATATTTGCACGCCGCCACATGTGCATCTGGAGCAAGTGCGGGCTTGTGCGGAGGCCGGTGTACATGTGTTTTGTGAGAAGCCCCTGGCGGTCCATGCCGATGAGGCGGAGAAGATGGTAGCTGTTGCCAAGGAGCACGGCGTGAAGTTCGGTACCGCCTTTATGATGCCGTTCCACCACCTCACCCATGAAGCCCAGCGGCTGCTGGCGGAAGGTGCCATTGGAAAAGTGGTTTCAAT